>NZ_JAUBSA010000032.1:38522-69689 GCF_036702115.1 Microcoleus sp. LAD1_D5
TAAATACTTGTGTACTAAACTACATAAATACTTGTGTACTAAACTACATAAATACTTGTGTACTAAAAAAAGTAAGTTTTATTTACGATCGCCCCTACCGATCGACAGTATCCAAGTCAACAAGCGATTTGGGAGACAGCAATGAGCAAATTTCAGTTATTCGATGCAGTGAGTTTAACTGAACCCATCGCCCTCGCCGATCGCAAAATTGCGCCACCAGAAACAGCCGGGGCCATCGTGGTACGGGCGTCTCGCCCGTACATGATTTGTGATACGGGCGTCTCGCCCGTACATCATCTGCGGTTAAAATATTTATTGACAACAAAAAGTGCATCGCCTATTCCCAGCGCTGGGAATGGATGTTAAACAAGGTTTAAATATTCATTGACAACAAAAAGACCGATCGCCCAAAACACCACCAAAAACCACCTACTTGCTCAATACCGCAGCATCGGTACTGCTAGCCAAAACCGGACTAATAAACTCCTCCTTCTCTTCCAGCGTGATGTAACCCTTATCTACAGCTAGCTGCATCACTTCCTGAAGAAAACCTCTGAGCACATCTAATACGTGAGCGCGATCGAATTAAAAATGCTTTTCCTAGCCAATGGTAAGTTGGGTTCCGTTACCTCAACCCAACCTACTAATATCAAATCCGGGTTAAAATTTCCCTCTATCTCTTAGTCCGCGAAGGCGGACTTTGTTTGTGTAGAAGCGGTTTCAACCGCCGAGATATCTTACGGTGTCGGATTCGGATACTTAGCGTGCACCGCATTGATTTCCGCTATGATATCCTTATCCAAATTCACCTCCAAACTACCGATATTTTCCTCCAACTGTTCGAGGCTGGTTGCACCGATAATTGTGCTAGTTACAAACCAGCGCGATCGCACATACGCCAAAGCCATCTGCGCCGGACTTATCCCATGTTTCCCCGCAATCTCAACATACGCTTTCACCGCATCATTCAGATTAGTTTTATCGTAACGCTGACCAAATCCCGCAAATAAAGCCAACCTTGAATTTTCGGGAATTCCATTCAAGTATTTCCCCGTTAACAGCCCAAATCCCAAAGGACTATAAGCCATCAATCCCACATTCTTAAAACGGCAAGTTTCTGCTAAATTTAGGTGGAATGTCCGATTACTCAAACTGAAAGCATTCTGAATTGAAACAACTTTCGGCAATCCGTGTTTTTCAGCCAACGTGCAAAACTCGCAAACTCCCCAAGGCGTCTCGTTACTCAAACCCAAATAGCGGATTTTGCCAGCTTTGATTAAGTCAGCAAATACCTCTAACTGTTCCAAAACCGGTACTGTTTCGTGCTCTTGGGCGATGTCGTAATCCGGCGCGCCAAATAAGGGTACGTAGCGGTCGGGCCAGTGGATCTGATACAGGTCAATGTAGTCAGTTTGCAAGCGCTTCAGGCTGTCATTCAGGGCTTTTTCGACATTTGGGCGATCGATCTGATTTTTCCCTTCCCGAATCCACTTTAATCGAGTGCTTCTGCCCGCTACTTTAGTCGCTATAATGACTTTATCCCGCTGCTGTTTCGCCAACCACTCGCCGATATATTCCTCTGTTTTTCCCTGAGTTTCCGCCTTTCCAGGGACAGGATACATTTCTGCCGTATCGATAAAGTTGATTCCTCTATCGATCGCAAAATCGAGCTGTTGCGCCGCTTCTGCAACGGTGTTCTGCTGGCCATAAGTCATCGTACCCAAACAGATTTCAGATACTGATAAATCGCTGTCGCCCAGTTTTTTGTATTCCATGAGTTTGATTACTGGAAAAATATCTGATTCTATATTACAGAAAAACCTTGATTTAATTGACAACTCCAGGAAAGTGCGCGAGGCTTTCTCCTCTCTTCCTCTGCGCTCTCTGCGCCCTCTGCGGTTTAAAAAAAATAAAAAAATATCCGCACCTAAATGTTAATATAAATAATTCGTATTCCTCTGATGTATGAGTAGTCGCCCGCCAAAAGTTCCATTTGTCAACCTCTCCCTGCAACACCAACCAATCCAATCTCAAATAACAGAAATAATTGGAAAAATTATCGAGCAAGGAGACTTTATTTTAGGCCAAGCCCTCGCGGAATTTGAAACAGCATTTGCAGCAGCTTCTGGAGTAAAATACGGCGTAGGAGTGGCTTGCGGAACAGATGCGATCGCTCTGGGACTCCAAGCTTGCGGTATTAATCCGAGCGACGAAATTATCATACCCGCTAACACTTTTATTGCCACCGCGATCGCCGTCCTCCAAGCCAAAGCTATACCTATTCTTGTAGATTGCGACCCGGAAACCGCCCTGATTGACCTCACAGCAGCCGAAACAGCAGTTACCTCGAAAACTAAAGCAATTATCCCCGTACACCTCTACGGTCAAATGGTATCGCCCCGGCAGCTTTTAGATTTTGCAAACCGCCACGATTTAATCATATTTGAAGATGCCGCCCAAGCGCACTTAGCCGAGAGAGAAGGATACCGCGCGGGTTCCATCGGTAAAGCAGCAGCATTCAGCTTTTATCCCAGCAAAAACCTTGGTTCTTTTGGCGACGGCGGGATGTTAATTACTAACGATGCACAACTCGCAGAAAAAATGCGAACTCTCCGCAATTACGGAGCACCCAGCAAATATTTGCACACAGAAATCGGTACCAACAGCCGCCTCGACAATTTGCAAGCCGCCGTGCTCAATGTTAAATTGCCTTATTTAGAAAAATGGAATCGCGATCGCACCGCCGCCGCCCAACACTACGATACTCTACTAGAACCCCTGAAACACAAAGGCATTGTACCCATCGCCAACCACAGCAGCAGCGGTCACATTTATCACCTCTATGTTATCAAAATTACTGAGGAAAGCTCGATCGACCGCAACACCCTTCAGGAAAAACTCGCCCAACACGGCATTCAAACAGGTATACACTATCCCCTACCTTGTCACCTGCAACCCGCCTACCAAAACTTAGGCAATCGGGGCGACTTCCCCCACGCAGAAACCCTGTGCCAACAAATTTTATCATTGCCAATGTATCCCGGATTGAGCAATACTCAGATCGAGCAAGTTGTTCGGGCGATCGTACTATCATTGAATTGCTAATTGTTCATAAAATTTATGCGGCAGGTGTTTCAAGCAGTAAGGTGCGGTTCTCAAAGGGTTTTGGTGGGGAATTAACAAATCTTTAACTCACACTTTAAAACCCGAAAGCGTTGCGAATCCAGCGCGGCAATCTTAAAACTTCTCAAACCATGCACATCCAGCGCAAAATTCGCATTGTTTTCAAGCGATACCTACTGGCGGAAGGTATCACGGTGCTCCTAGTGCTGCTGTACGCCCCCCTGCTAGTACACTGGTACGACGGGTGGCTCAACAAAAGCATCAGCCTCGAACACGAATATTTCAGCCACGGACTAATTGGTTTGCCCTACGCAGCTTATATTGCTTGGATGAACCGAAAGTGCTGGCGCAGCTTGCCCAACTCACCGCATCCTTTGGGAGGCTTTTTGCTGGTACTAGCCACGCTTTTTTATCTGAGTCGCTTGAGCGATTTAGTAAATTTATCCCTGCCCGTAATGCTGGCCAGCATTTGCTTATCTTTAAAAGGAATTCCCGGCTTGAAATTGCAGGCAATGCCGCTTTTATTCGTATTTCTGGCCTCGCCCAACCACATTCCTTACCTCATAGAACCCTACGCCTTGCCCTTACAGCAATTCATTGCTGAAGCATCAGGCTGGATATTAATTAAGGTTGGTATCAACGTGAGAGTGGAAGAAATTTATCTGTACGTAAACGAGCGCATTGTAGAAGTTGCTCCACACTGTGCAGGCTTAAAAATGCTGTTTACCAGTCTTTACGTCAGCTTAGTTCTGCTGGATTGGACGGGAGTTTGGAACTCTGGCAAAAAAAGTCTTTTGTTTTTAGTGATTACATCCATTATTAGCATCACTTCCAACATTTTTCGCAATACTTTGCTAACTTACTTTCACGGAACCGACAGAGAGGCGCTTTTTACTTGGCTACACGCCGGATGGGGCGGAGATTTATATTCTGCTTGTATACTAGGGTTATTGGTACTTCTCCTCAACGGGATGGAAAAGTATTTCCCAAGTCAGTCTGGCAATTAATGAAACAGATGATTTCAGCACAGAAACTACTGCGGCGGTATCAATTATCTAAAATTATGGTACTGGTGTTTTTGCTGGTATTGGTTGGGGCAGTAGCAATTCCCGGCTACGCGACTGGAAGATGGCCTTGGACAAACCCGCCAACCCTTGCCAACCTCAAGCAATTAAGAAGTGTGCGCCAAAACGGAATAAAAATTCCTGGGTGGCAGGTTATAGCCGTTCAGAATAACGTCCAAATTGGCGCTCACAGATGGTTAGTTCAAGAAATTAAAAAGGATCAAACAATTGCCATTTTATTGCTGTTGCCTCAAAATTACGCCAAAAACCAGCCCCAAGTGGAATGGCTAGATATCGATGGATTTCACCGGTGGCAAACCGATTCTCATCGCACTTTGAGGTTTACAGTTAAATTAGCACCAATACCCGGCCAGCCACCGCCTAATGTCGAGGCGAGGTTTTTCCGAAGCTGGACTCCGCAACAAACTTTTGCTGTCGTGCAGTGGTACGCTTGGCCTAACGGGGGTTCTCCAACAACCAGCCGCTGGTTTTGGGAAGACAGCATTGCTAGACTCTCGAACCGCCGCGCCTCTTGGGTTGCTGTCAGTATCATCCTTCCCATTCAACCGCAGGGCGACATTAAGATAGCTCAACCATTGCTGCAATCTCTGGCCGAAAGTGTCCAGGCTAAATTAATGACAGAAACTTTTCGGTTTGAGTAAGCAGGTAGGTGCAAATAAATCAGCCTAGGGCGTGGGCAGATTTGGCCAAAATCAACTGCTTCCTAGTAAATATCCCGATTCAACTCGCCCCTAAAATATCTTATTGTTTTTTCTCGTCCCTATATTTAGATGAAACTTACAACTCCGGTCATTATTCAAAATATTACTTTTTTAAATCCTCTCAAAATGCGGGAAAAATCCACAATTAAAAATCGCCTCGCTTTTTCCTTGGCAGGCCTGTATTCAACTGCTTGGACTCTATCTTTTGCTGCTGTATTCTGGGGTTTTAATAGCAAAATTTTTTCGGAAACGGCTTTAGCTCAACCTGTTGTTCCAAGAGACGAGCGACTCGTGGCGCCACCGCAATTGCGGGTCCCGCCACCGCCGCCTGCCAATTTCAACCGGGATATTAACCCAGCTTTTCGGAATCGGCCCTACCGCCTGGGCCCGGGAGACCAGATTGCTGTTCAAGTTCAGCGCTTCCCAGAGCTAGGTTTTACAGGTCCAATCAGCCCTGAAGGGGTAATTGTACTCCCGCTAATCGGAACAGTGAATGTGCGTGGTCTTACTGTTGAAGAATCACAGCAGCGCCTCCGGGAGCGCTTTGGCCAATTTATCAAAAATCCTCAAGTTTCGGCTGCTTTGCTGGTTCAGCGCCCCGTAGTGGTGACGGTGACGGGGGAAGTTGCCAGACCGGGTTTTTATCCGCTGCAAACCCCCCAGCTTCCTGCGGCTCTGGCGGCTGCTGCTGGGACTAATCCTACGGCGGAACTGCGGGCGGTGCGGGTGCGGCGGACTCTGCCGGGAGGTGCTGTCGCGGAGCAAGTTGTTGATATTTTGACACCGTTGCAAACTGGTATTGCTCCGCCGGATTTGCGTTTGGAAGATGGAGATGCGATCGTCGTACCGTATAAACAGGTTAGGCCCGATCGCAAATCCGATCAAGATTTAGCATCCCGGTACAGCCTCGCTGCTGCTGCTGTCCCCGTCCAAATCACTGTCACCGGAGAAGTCAGCAAACCGGGTTTTTACACGCTTCCGGCGGGTTCTGGTCGAATTTCGGCTGCTTTGGTGATTGCGGGGGGAGTCACGGGAAAAGCCGATTTGCGGGAGGTGCGAGTGCGGCGGACGCTGATGGACGGCTCCTCGGTGGAGGAACCAATCGACCTCTACACTCCCCTAGCAAACGCTAACGATTTGTTCGATTTTCCTTTGGCATCGGGAGATGTGATTGTCATCCCGGAATTGGACGCTAGTACCAAAAACCTAGACTACGACAAAGCTCTTGTTTCGCGGTCTACCCTGATTAAACCCAGGATCTACGTTCGAGTTTTGAGTTACGCTAGTGGTGGTTTGACTTCGTTCTACGTAGAAAATGGCAGCAGGTTTTTGGATGCTCTCAACAACTTGCCTGTTAATCTTGCTGACTTGCGGAAAATAGCTCTGATTCGGTTCGACGAAAAGCAAGGTAGAGCAATCAACCGTTCGATAGATGCTAAAGCGGCTTTGGAGGGCAATGTTTCTCAGAACCCGATGCTCGAAGATAATGATGTGATTGTGATTGGTAGGAATTTGGTAGAGCGCATTGGTTATGTAATCAATACTTTTACTCGACCATTCCGGGATACTTTGGGATTTATTCTGTTCTTTGAGCAGTTGAGAAATGGGGTAACAGATTTGTTCGGCCCGTCACGTAATGATAGGTAGTCATACCATTTTCGATTTTCGATTTTCGATGGGAATGACTTATGCGATATGCGTTTATAACTTACCTACAGTGGCTGCTTTTGGGGAAATGGGTATCATTTGTCAGCAATCATTAGTTATCGTTAACAATTAGCAATCTAAAATCTAAAATCTAAAATCGTCATGACTTTATCCGTTGTTAAACGTTATTTAATTGCTTTCGACCAATACAAGTGGGTGGGACTGGCTACTCTCGCGGTGACTGTGGGGGTGTCGGGAGTAGTGGCCCTGCAGCCAAAGGCGGCGCCAGTTTACGTTGCAATAGGTACGCTGGCCTACGACAGACCGAGCGTGATTTTTTCATCGACTACTACTAAAATTCAACAGGAAGGACAAGAAATAACTAAAGATATGCTGCTGGATACAAGGGTGGTTGAACCAGCAGCAGTAAAACTCATCAAACCCGAACAAAAATTAAACCAAGAAGAAGCGGCAGAAAAAGTACAAGCTTTGGCTAAAAAGCTGGTAAAAGATGTGCAAGTAAAGATGCCCAGTAAGAATAATGACCCCAGCGCTTTGATTCAAATATTGTACAAAAATGCCGATCGTAAACAAGCAGAAGCGGTAGTAAAGACGCTGATGAACGAAATGGTGGAGCACAGCAAAAATATTAATACTTCTAGACTGCGAGAAACGATCACCCAAATTAACCAGCGTTTGCCGAAAGTAACTCAGGAACTCAGAGAGACGGAAGCAAAACTTGAAGCCTACGAAAAACGAGAAGGAACTTCAATTTTAGCTGCTCAGAGCGGTGCTTTGCCGCAAGCGATTACCAGCAGCCAACAGCAGCAGCGGCAACTCCGCGTGCAGTTGGGAGGAATTGAAGCTCAAATTAACAGTTTGCAGGATCGCTTGGGATTGAATGTGGAGCAAGCTTACGTCGCTCAAGCACTCTCTGCCGATCCAATTATTGCCCAACTGCGAGTGCAATTGTTTTCGATCGAATCTCAGCTCAAAATTCTCCGCAGCGACTTGCAGGAGGAACACCCGAAAATTGTAGAATTGCTTAAACAAAAACTTGCTTTTGAGCAGCAGTTGCAGCAGCGCCAGTCTGAGGTACTCGGCGGTAACGGGGTGGCGGCTCCGCTCAGAAGTGCCGATCGAATTCGGGTAGACTCTTCTTTAGATCCGGCCAGACAGCAGTTAGCCCAAACTTTGATTGCTTTGCAAACGCAGCGGGATGCGGCGCAACAGCAACTCCAAGGAATCGAGAAAACTGAACAGCTATTGCGTCGGGAACACGCGACAATCCCCAACAAGCAGTTAGAACAAGCCCGTTTGGCCCAGCAAGTGGCTTTCAAAAAAGCTCTCTACGACAAGATGCTGTCGGCTTTGGTAGATGCTGAGGCGGCGGTAGCTGAGACAACGGGGAGTTTGAGAATCGCCCAATGGCCGCAAACTGATGACGTTGAGTCCAACAAGAGAGGTTTGCCCGTGATGCTGGCGGTGGGCGGATTTGTGGGGTTGCTGCTGGGCGGGGGGTTGATATTTTTGTTGGGGATGCTCAACGGCAAGTTTTACAGTTGGGAAGAAGTGCGAGCGGCTTTGGTGGAAAAAGAGGTGCCGATACTGGCAGTTTTGCCTGAAGTGACGGTGTTTGATTCCTACGCCGATGAAATGCCTCTGGCCCTGGAGGCAAATTCTCCCTATTTGGAATTTTACGAGCGGTTGCGTACTAATTTGCGCCGGATCGGGAACAAACCGGTGAAGGTGGTGTTGTTGACTTCGGCGGCGCCTTTGGAGGGGAAAAGTTTTAGTGCTTACAATTTGGCAATTGCATCGGCTCGATCGGGTAAACGGACTTTGCTAATTGAAGCAGATTTGCGATCGCCTTCTAACGTTGAATCTTTGAAAATTGCTGCTGATCCTCTGGCGACGGTGGAACCTTTGCACTATTACGGCAATATTAGCGAGTGCGTTCTTTTGGTTCCAGAGGTAGAGAATCTATACGTTGTGCCGAGTCCCGGCTTTTTGCGACAGGCCTCCGCCGTACTAGAATCAAGCGAAATGCGGAGATTGTTTGAGGATGTTCGCAACCGCTTTGATTTTGTGGTTGTGGATTCTCCGGCTTTGAGCGAGTGCAACGACGCGCTGACGCTGGAACCGTACACGGACGGTATGATTTTGGTGGCGCGGCCTGGTTACACTTTGTCTAGTATGTTGTCTGAGGCGGCAGATCAGTTGCTGGAATCTGAGGATGAGGAGTCGCATAAATCCGGGCCGCGGCTGTTGGGAGCGATTATTAACGGTGCTGATATTCCGGTCAAGTTCCGCAATGATCTTGATGAATTGGAGTTGCCTTTGAGTGCGATCGGCGATCGGGCGATCGAAGTGCGATCGAGGCAATTACCGCAGCCGTCAAAGCCTAAAAACAAGGCTATTAATAGTAAATTGAGATAATTTATGTGGCTTGATTCTTGTAAAGCAATCTTCAACAAATTGTGGATATATTGTAGGGTGCAACCTAAGCAGCTTCAGCCGAAAACACCGTTAACATTCAGTCGATTTTAGATTTTAGATTTTAGATTTTAGATTGAAAAATTGACTCCACAGATGAATCTGGGAGCTGGAACTTCGGTCTAAAATTTTTCGCTTGTCAACAGTCAACCGTCAACAGTCAACAGTCAACAGTCAACCGTCAACAGTAAACAGTCATTACTGGAAAATGTGCCATCGCACTATTGATTGGATTCCGGGCGTTTCTGGTGTTTGCTCTGGATAAACTGTTCCAAATCGGCGATCGCATCTTCAAAATCCGACAAATTAATTTTCGCAGGTCTAGTCTTCTTCGGCGGACTCGAAGACTGACTCGAAGACTTCGCCGGAGGCGGTGGAGATTTAGGTTGTGCAGCTTGACTGCTGTTCGATTCTATAGAATCGAACAATTCATCCAGGGACTCAAAAAATGATTGAGCCGAGGCCCGGCGTAAATCTTTCTGGTCATCGTCATCCGTCATAAGCCACTCCATAGAGTCCAAAAGTTGCCAACAAACTCTGTCCGCCCCGGCGCGTGCAGATATTAGACATGAAAACCGACTAAAACAAGCAGGGGGACAGAATTTAACCGGGCGGTGGGAATGCCTGCGGCCCAAGTTGCTGCCCCAATATCAAACCTGCTGCGGGCTTTGTCAGCCTTCAAACTGTATTTAACTGTACACCCGCCTACTGAGTGATTTGAGACTTTGTGTAGACCCAGCTCAAAATCATCGACCCTGAAAAAATCTCAGTTAGGGCTCTTTCGTTGTCTAATTAACCCTAGTCTAGTCGAGAATAAGGAGACAGGACTTATGCAACTATTACCGCTGTTCAAGGGTTGCGATGGCAACGCGCCACCTCGAAAGGACGGAGAGACGGTGTTTTTTGCTTGAGTCCTAAGATTTCAAAGGCATTAGGAGATTTTAAGGTGACTCAGGGATTTGATTACGATTTAGCAATTATCGGCGCTGGCGTGGGCGGACACGGCGCGGCCATACACGCGGTTAGCTGCGGGCTGAAAGTGGCAATTATCGAAGCGGGGGACATGGGGGGGACTTGCGTCAACCGCGGCTGCATTCCCTCGAAGGCGCTGTTGGCGGCTTCGGGGCGAGTGCGAGAGTTGCGGAATGCCCACCACCTGAAGAATTTGGGAATTCAATTGGGCAGTGTGGATTTCGATCGCGGGGCGATCGCCAATCATGCTAACACTATTGTTAGCAAACTTCGCGGCGACTTAACCAACAGCCTCAAACGTTTGAATGTCGATACGATCGAAGGTTGGGGCAAAATCGCCGGTTCTCAAAAAATTACGATCGAAACCGATAAAGGCGAGAAAACGATTACTGCCAAGGATATTATTCTCGCCCCCGGTTCAATTCCTTTCGTCCCCCCTGGGATAGAAATTGACGGCAAAACTGTATTTACCAGCGATGATGCTGTCAGATTGGAATCACTGCCGAAATGGATTGCAATTATTGGTAGCGGTTACATCGGTTTGGAGTTTTCCGATATTTACACCGCACTGGGCTGTGAAATCACGATGATTGAAGCTCTAGATCAATTGATGCCGACTTTTGACCCGGATATTGCTAAGTTGGCAGAACGAGTGTTAATTGCACCCCGCGATATTGAAACAAAAGTTGGGTTATTGGCTAAGAAGATTATTCCTGGTTCGCCAGTAATTATTGAATTAGCTGATTTCAAAACTAAGGAAGTTGTGGAAGTTTTGGAAGTTGATGCTTGTTTGGTAGCAACTGGTCGGGTTCCGGTGAGCAAGAATTTGGGGTTAGAAACTGTTGGCGTGGAAACGATGCGCGGTTATATCCCAGTTAACGATAAGATGCAGGTTTTGGCGGCGGGAGAACCGCTGCAAAATTTGTGGGCGATCGGCGATGTGAATGGCAAGATGATGTTAGCACATTCTGCGTCTGCTCAAGGAATTGCTGCAGTAGAAAATATTTGTGGCCGTGCCCGCGAAGTTGACTATTTGAGTATCCCGGCCGCGGCGTTTACTCATCCGGAAATTAGCTATGTGGGGATGACGGAACCTGCGGCGAAGGAGTTAGGAAAAACTGAAGGGTTTGAGGTCGGTTCTGTCAAGAGTTATTTTAAGGGAAATTCTAAGGCTATTGCGGAGGGTGAAACCGACGGTATGGCTAAGGTGATTTACCGGAAAGATACTGGGGAGTTGTTGGGAGTTCACATTTTCGGTTTGCACGCTTCGGATTTGATTCAGGAAGCGGCAAATGCGATCGCCCAGCGCGATTCTGTTAACAATTTAGCATTCCGAGTACACACGCACCCGACGCTTTCGGAAGTGTTGGATGAGGCTTTCAAACGGGCGGCTGGAGCGGGTAGTCATTAATCTGTAGGGGCTGTTTTTATTGTTTTAGATCCCCGACTTATTGAAAAAGTCGGGGATTTCAGTATTCGGTTTTAGGGCGGTGGTAGAGCAAGTTAAAGGAGATGAAAGTGCTCGCAATTGGATCTTTTAGCATTCTCCAGAACAGGCAAGATGCCTGTTCCACAAAGAGTAAGTTTTTTGTGGGGTGGGCATCCTGCCCGCCCGTCAAAGGCTTATTGAGAAATGACATTCCCTCTTGGCGAATGTTCCTCAATAAAGGCCCGTTGTAATGTATAAATCGCTGTTCGTCCATAAACTGGCAGCTAATCACTTCATCATTTTGGAGCGACAAATCTGCTACAATCTGAAGAGTTCTATCAATTTCTTCGCCCGCTTGAACTGGCGCTTTCAGAACTACTAAAATATCTATATCTGAGTCTGGATGTGCATCCCCTCGCGCTTGGGAACCGTAAAGTACCATTTGGGTGAGCCGAGCGCCGTAGAGTTGCTCAAAGTGCGATCGTAACTGAGTTAGTATGTTCTTAAGTTTATCGTTAATGCTCATATCTGTTATAAATGATTGGAGGGCGAGCGGGATTCTTTCGTTATACCAAATATCCCACTCCGATTTTCTCCTACTCACTATAGTTTGTCTTATGAATGGTTGTCAAAGCGGTAAATTTCCCTATGGTGTTGGAGAAACAGAATTAGTGATACTCAAAAAAAGAGCGATCGCACTTCAATCATATAAGGGCGATAGCTCTTTCAGCAGCCAAGTCAATTCTCAGAAATACCAGAGCAACATAGCCTGTGCCGAGCATTTTCAGGTCATGGATTTAAAAGACTATTGGAGTTGAGCTGCTTCAACTATAGCCTTGACCATATTAATAGCTTCCTTAAACTGTAACACAGGGAGAAAAATGATTAATTTGGCTTCCTAGAGGGTGTCTTCTCCTCCTTGCTTTTGACGGAAATATTCGCGGATCGCGTTAATACCTTGTGCCGCAATTTGAAGTGGGGGCTCTTTGAGGGGGTTGTAAGTTAAATAAAGTCTGGCTAAATTGGTGAGACGGCCGATAGATTTTGGTAAGCTCGTCAGTTCGTTGCTACTTAAATCAAGTGTGGATAAATTGGTGAGACGGCCGATAGATTTTGGCACGCTCGTCAGTTCGTTGTGACTTAACTCAAGTGTGGATAAATTGGTGAGACGGCCGATAGATTCTGGTACGCTCGTCAGTTGGTTGTTTCTTAAATCAAGTTTGGATAAATTGGTGAGACGGCCGATAGATTCTGGTACGCTCGTCAGTTCGTTGTTTCTTAAATAAAGTGCGGATAAATTGGTGAGACGGCCGATAGATTCTGGTACGCTCGTCAGTTCGTTGTTCCCTAAACCAAGTGCGGATAAATTGGTGAGACGGCCGATAGATTCTGGTACGCTCGTCAGTTCGTTGTTCCATAAATCAAGTCGGGATAAATTGGTGAGACGGGTGATAGATTCTGGTACGCTCGTCAGTTCGTTGTTACTTAAATCAAGTTCGTCGGATAAATTGGTGAGACTGGTGATAGAATCTGGTACGCTTGTCAGTTGGTTGTTACTTAAATCAAGTTGGGATAAATTGATGAGACTGACGATTGCTTCTGGTACACTCGTCAGTTGGTTGTGATTTAAATCCAACTTTTTCAACCATTCTAACTCAAACACCTCCGTCGGAATTTCGGTTAATGATTTACCGCTCAAATCTAATTCAGTGAGGCGTTGTTTCTTGACTTGTTGAATTTTTTGGCGAATTTCGTCAGGAGTCATTTTTCTGTCACCCATTACCCGTTAGTAGATATTTTGAGATGGCGTTAAATCGCTAATCTGGCTAGATTCCAAATTCAAGCAAATTAGCCACCAATTATTGTGTCCTTTGACGTTCCGGCTTTGCTGCTTGTGCGCTCCACAGCCGCAAATTAGCTAACTTAAAGTAGATTTTAGGTTGATTGAGTATACATCTAAAAATCAGAGGGCGGACACGGGGATACCGCTGCAACACCAACCAGTTTTTTTTTGTAATTCATTTACCAGGACACCGCTGTATTCCACTCGCGCCAGAGCTTTTGCAGAGTTTAACACTTATGTTGCAGCTTGCCAATACCGCTTCTTATCCCAATTCTCAAAAGTTATACAGCAGTAGTCACTCAAGAAACCGGGTTTTTAGCAAGGTTAAAGGTACTCACGCAAAAATTTGGGAAAAAACCCGGTTTCTGCCTCAATGCTATAAATAAAGACTTCTAATCACCTGATCACCCTTATACTATTCTTAGTATTGGGAAGCCAAAAACCATGTCACTCACACAAACCCAAGTAACCTATACTGAAGCTCTGGCCAATCTTGATGAACTGTGCGAACAAGTCATCAGCGATCGCGATACCATCATCATCACCCGCAAAGACGGCGAAAACGTAGCCTTAATTGCCGCTGACGAATTGGCAAGCTTACTGGAGACAGTATACCTGCTGCGATCACCCAAAAACGCCGATCGCTTGTTAAGTGCCCTGAAACAGGCAAAAGCCAGAACAGCCCAACCTCAGACTGTCAGCGAATTATCTTGAACTTAGAAATGTGCGATCGACCTGATTCAAATCTGGCCCGCTAAACTAACGAGAATACGAGAATTATCAACAATAGCCCTGGACGCGCCGGTAGTCAGAAACCGGGTTTTTGGCGAGAATACTTGGTTACAACCCGCAGATTCAGTAAAAACCCGGTTTCTTTGCTTGTGATGCGTAAGTCTCGTTGATATTAACCACCGCCACCGTCACTAATCGTGAATATAATGCAGGACTTACCCACTCCAACCAAAGAAACCGGTTTTTTTTTTATGAAAAGACGTGGTACAGCTAGCAGATTCGGTAAAAAAAACCGTTTCTCGGTCCCCATTGTCCAGGACTAACAATAAATTTAGCTTTGAAATACCGCGCTTAACAAAGTTAAAACCGTGCAACCAAACACGGCTTCCAATGTATATCTTCGCGAAGGTTTGTAAGGGTAAGAATTCCAAACGCGCAGTTCTCCATTAAAGCCGCGCGACGCTAAACTCAACGAAACTTGACGGTAGTTTTCCAAAGTTCGCTGAAGCAATTGCCCGATTAAAATGCCTAAACTGTGCATTCCTCGCTTCCAAGTGCGATAGCCACAACGCGAGTTTTGAGCAATCCAAAGTTCATCGGCGATCGCCAATAAGCTAAAAATAAACCGATACATTAGTAATAGCAGTTCTGTGACTAACTCTGGACAGCGTAATTGTCTGAGAATCTGCAAGATTTCTGTAAATGGAACCGTCAAGAGAATGAAATACATACAGCTTGTGGATGCGAAGGCGCGGGCAAATAATAAACTCACTTGGTATATTCCAGTGCGACTCACATACAGATAAAAACTGCCGATACTAATGCCCCAACCTTGCCAAATATCCCACTGAATTTCCTGGATGTGACTTAACTCAACCGCACCCATCGCCAAAGCAGGCAAACTTGTCAGCAAAAACATCAACGGTAGCGACAGCAACCGCAAATACAGTTTCCCCGGAATACCCGCATAAATGACGATCCAGACTGCTAACCAAAGGCCGATCGACAATTGGACGATCGCCCCAGAAACTAGAGACAGAATTAAAAGGGCGATCGCAAAGGATAACTTGTGAGATGGCGGCAACCCCCGCAAGCGATTTGTATAAGCCAGACTATCAATCTGATGGTTCATTCCGACGATTTACGATCCGATTGCTGCCGAGATTGCGATCGGCCTTTATACAACCCAATGACGTACCCAACTACGCCAGCCCCCATCGCCGCTTGAGACGCAAACAATAGACTTGAAATTTCGCTGCTAGCGGGTTCAAACAAATGATTAAACCAAGGTTTATAACCCGGTTGAATTTCCGTAATTGCTTTCTTAGCTTCGTCATCTGAACCGCCGTATTCACCCCGCACAAAAACGAGAGGAAACGCTGCCAGAACAATCACAGCGCCAGCCAACAGCCAATTTTGCCGCGAAGTAGATTGGTGATTTTTTGTAGGTTTTTGATTCACGGCTTATGACTCCTGCCTCAATAATTTCAAAGTTTCTAACTCCTGCTTTCCGTAAGAATGCAGCCAATTCCAGACCAATAGAGTCAGCAATCCCTCACTGATGGCTAGGGGTAATTGAGTGATAGCAAAGATGCCAGCAAACTTGAGAAACGAAGCCATAAAACCGCCACTTGCTGCCGGAAAAGCTAACGCTAATTGAATCGAAGTCGTCACATAAGTCAGCAAATCTGCCAAAGCCGCCGCACAAAAAATTGCTGCCCGCTGGCTACCAGTTCGCAACAGCAATTGATAGATAAAATACGCAGCGAAAGGGCCAACAATCGCCATCGAAAACATATTCGCTCCCAGCGTTGTCAAGCCGCCATGCGCTAACAGTAACGTTTGAAACAACAAAACTAAAGCCCCCAGTACAGCCATCACCGAAGGGCCGAACAAAATTGCACCCAAACCCGTACCCGTTGGGTGAGAACAACTCCCCGTTACCGAGGGAATTTTTAAAGCAGAAAGCACAAAAGTAAACGCACCGGCTAAAGCTAGCAATAGTTTAAGTTCCGGGTGTTCTTTTGTAATGCGAGTAATTGAGCGCAAACCTACTGCAAAAAAAGGCAACGCCACAATCCACCAAAATGCAGCCCATTGCACCGGCAAAAAACCTTCCGAAATGTGCATAGCTGCGGCGGGCGTTGCCGATCCCAGGACAATATAACAACTCAAGCCAGCCATCAATCCCAAGCTGACCAATTTCCGATTTCTGGCCTTCACGCTGAACCTCGCAGATGAGACTATGTAAACTAACACATCGGCGGGCATCCTGACTCAGAAAGCGACAAAACTCTCATTACAGTTGCGGGACAGCGCCGGACTTGCACCGAACTTTCCCCGTTTCCTCTAACGGCTGCTCCCCATTAGAACCGACTGGTTAGACATAGTTTAGTCGATCGCGTAAGTCTCAGCAAATCTTTTACAAAAATTACTTCAGATTAACTAAGTCAAAATTACCTCTCATCTTCTCTTATCTTCCTTCGCGTCTTCGCGGTTCGTTCAATAAATACTATTGTCAAACAAATCAAAGGTATAATGTTAGTGAGTTTTGAGGAAAGCAGCCATGTTAGATTACAAATTTCCGAGGCACTGGCCCTCAGCCGATGAACTACCCGACTCTGATGAAACGCCTGTGGATAACGAACTGCAAGAATTAATACCAGGATTGCTAAAAGCAATATTGCTCATACTTTGGGCAGAACGCATGGACTGGTTTTTTGGCATAGATATGGGTATCTATTATCACCCCGACAAACCTGCCATTGTGCCCGATGCTTTCTTGAGTTTAGGTGTAGAAAGGTTTTATGATGAAGAATTGCGTCCCAGTTACGTGCTGTGGGATGAAAATGTTCTGCCAACTTTTGTGCTGGAAGTAGTTTCCCCAAATTATCGAAAAGAATACACCGCAAAGTTGGAGGAATATCAAGCTTTAGGCGTACTTTATTACGTCATTTATTCTTCCCGCCGCCGCCGTAAACCCCGTTTAGAAGTACATAAGTTAGTCAATGGGAAGTACGAATTACAGCCCGGACATCCAGTTTGGATGCCAGAGATTGGTTTGGGGATTGGTTGTGAAAGGGGAAATTATTCTGGGGTGACAAGGGAGTGGTTGTATTGGTATGATGCCGATGGAAAACGTTATCTGACTCCTGAAGAAAAGGTGAAAGAATCAGCGCAACTCGCCCAACAGGAATCACAGCGCGCCCAGCAGGAATCGCAGCGCGCCGATCGATTGGCCCAACGTTCCGATCGACTAGCTCAGCGATTGCGGGAGTTGGGGATAGATCCTGATAATCTGGGCTGATGGCAATCAAGAGTACCAGACTGACCGACTCTAGACGCTCAGAAACCGGGTTTTTCAACCGAGATCGATCGTCCTCAACGGAGGATTTTCTGGAAAAAACCCGGTTGCTGCGTCTAGAAATGTGTGAATATTTATCGCAAAAATCAGGAAATATCGAGCTAGATTTGGGAAAAACAGAGAGTTGGACGGCCAACATTGAGATCCAGCACGAAAAGATGAAAATCAGGAGAGGTTATTAAATAATGGTCATGGATGTGCGTTCTTACGATGTCATCTGTTTTGGTGATGAAGTTCCAGGAGTTCTAGCTGTTATTTCTGCCTCCAGAGAATATCTTCGCCGCACAAAGCGTTATCCGCGAATTCTACTGATGTCTAAAGGAAGCTTGCAAGAAGGAATTGGCGGACATTTGGTAAGAGGCGGTCTTGCTTATTTAGATAGAAGTCAGATTAGTGAAGAACTTCAACAATCTTTAAAGTTAGATACCTTTGGTTCACCGGCGACAATCTATAAAGAATTCTTACAAAAATCCGGCGTTAAGGCAATTGCACTTGACCCCGGCAAAGCCAGTGCAGCGCTGAAAGAAATGCTGATAAAAGCTGGGGCCGATCTCCTCAGCAAAGTAGAAATTAAATCAGTCACTAAAGAAGGTCAAAAAATTGCCAGTATAACCACCTCTCAAGGCGTAGTTTATGCCGGCAAGCAATTTATTGATGCCACGGTCAATGCCGAATTAGCTCAAGCTGCCGGTGTGAGAAAGCTGAAGGGATTTGAAACATTTGGTCTGCCTAACTCTGAACTTCCAGTCACCCTCGTTTTTGAAACCCAAGGACTCAGTGCAAAAGCACTGAAGGAACTCGATTATACTTATCTAAAACGCTTCACAAACCTGGCCGATTCAGAGAGTCAAAAATTTTTGCTGTACGCGGCCGACAAGGATACCCAACTAGCCGAAGAACTCCGGCGGGAAATGAGGGACACTAAAGGCAATCTCAAAACTCTGTGGGCGGGTAACGATTACATCGATGTTCGCTCGTCGGCTTTGTCTGTAGCCTACCACTCCTTTAGGGGAAAAAAGCTATTTTTTCCTGAAACGGGCGTAATTTTAGATGAGGGAAATATAGCCGTACTTCCAAATGACAGACTTTCGTGGAATGCGCTTTTATTTGCCGTCACCGCCAGCGAAGCAGAAGCATTAGCCAGAAGCGGGAGCAAACCCACGGCTAATATGCAAAGAGAGATGTTATTTGTTACAACTTGGCTGAAGAGTTTGGGGGCTACTTCTGTTACTTACGCATCAGAACTTTATATCAGACACGCTGGCAATGTGACAGGAGTGGTAGAACCTTTAACGGGCGCACAAATGCTGTTAGGTGGCGTACCTGCTAATGAAGCGCTGGCAACATTTAGCTATCATTTTGATGTACGGGGAGGCATCCAGGGTATTCGCGATAAAGCAACTCGTCTAGGATGGTTTAAAAGTCTGAGTTTTAAACACCCTATCTTTAATGTTGGCATCCGTCACGCATTAATTAAAAACGTTCCTAACCTGGCAGTGGTCAGTCCCTGTTCTGGATTTGAAGGGTTTGCTTGTTCTGTCGGCAGAATTGTGGAATTCAACGCCGCAGTTGGTCAAGGTGTGGGTATCGCTGCGGTTAATGCCATTCTAAATAACAAAAATCTAGCGGATGTATCTAACCGAGAAGTGAGACAAGTTCTCGCTGAAACAGGTCAGTTACCTAAAATTTTTGGAACTCCAAATAATGGTGATGCCATGCTATTGGCGCAATTCGAGACTCTTGCCAGTTCGGATGCTATTGCGTAATATCAATTTCAATAAACAATGTAATAGTAGGTTTTGCCAGTGGAACGAAACCCTACAAAAAAGTTTTTACCCAGAAATGATTGAAATTGGTATTAGTATCAAATCCGGTAGCCTGGGAATTAATATTACCTACAGCTTTCGAGACGGCACAGTGCCGTTTCCCTACAATTAATCCGGGTAGGGAAACGGCACTGCGGTGTCCTCTATATTATCTCGCTCGTGCAACCGGAAACGATATAACATTATGTCCCCTCGAACGACAACAATCACGTTGGTTTGTAGTGAGGACTTTAATCCTCATAAAATTCTGAGCACTTCCGTCATCACTCCAAACCTATAACGGTGATTTTACCGGAAATTATATAATAGCTCGATCGCCTGCACCGAATTATTGTGCTGCGCGGCACTCATCTGTTAAACAACTTTTCAACTTGAGACTTCACTTGATTTTTCCAGCTTGGTTTCCCGCACAAACAAGAAAAGCGGGAAAGCACATGAAAACGAAACAAGCAAACCCAGAAGTATGTACAGCCCTACAAAACTTATATCCAATCGTTTTGACTCAGCGTACATCCAAGTGCTTCCTGCTACAGTTGCGATAAACAAATCTAAACTTACCGATTTCGCAGCAAGATTAGCCGAACTCTCTTTTACAAAGTCGAGCAAGCCAGCATTGTTAAAAAACTGCAAGTTATAGTACCAAGGCAGCACAAGCCCCAGAATTGCTAGGATGAGATAAATGATTCGCTTAACGCTCATAATTACCTTAGCTGTTCTTCGATCGACTGTATTAGCCTACTCGTTAACAACCAATCCTTACTTCTTCTGCGGGCAGTTCGGATGAATGCCCCCCTGCAAACAAATGTAAGCAATTTGACTTTTATCTAAATTCTTAGCCTCCGCAAAATCAACTCCTAGGAATCGACCGGATTTACTACCAGTCGGATTTTGAATAAATTGATCCGAAGCTGTTTTCCCCAGAAACACAGCGCCTTTAAAATTCGCTCCCGCTAAATTCGCTCCCCTAAAATCAACCGAACTCACCTCCGCATTCCGCAAATTAGCATCTTGCAAGCGAGCATCTTTTAAATTCACGTTGGCGAGTTTAGTTGAACTCAAATCGGCATTTTGTAAGTTGGCGCCGCTCAAATCAGCACCGGACAAATCAGCACCTTGCCATTCCGATTTAGACAAATTTGTCAAGGACAACTGAGCGCCTTGAGCCTTCACTTTGCCCAAACGCGCACCTGACAAATCTGCTCCCGACAAATTCGCGCTTCCTATATCGGCTCCGGTAAAACTTGCATTTTTTAACTGTGCTTCCTGCAAATTTGCTCCAATTAAAATAGCACTGCTGAAATTAGCTGCATTCAAATTGCCGTTTGACAAATTAGCTTTGTTCATGACAGCGCGCACAAAAGTAGTGCGGTTCATTACAGCACTGTTCAAAGACGCCCCGGTCAAATTTACTCCTTCCAAATTAGCGCCGCTCAAGTCAGAAATCCAATCGTCAAATGTACCCGGACGCCTGTCTTCGCCGGTGCCGTAAAAGCGAGTTCCCTGCAAGCTGGCATTGGTTAAATTGGCATTTCTCAACTTAATTCCCGACAAGTCAACTTTGTTTAAAACTAAAGTAAACTGAGACGGGCCGGCAGGACTTTGAGCTAAATCCGTGCGGCTGAGATCGACACCGTTGAGTTGGCTGCTATACACTGTGAGAATTTTGCCGATCGCCCTTTGTACTGTTCGCTGGCGGGCGGCGGCTAACTCGCGTTCCGGGGCCTTGCCGCCAAAGCGCAGGGAATCGAGATCGTTGCTGAGGGCTTGATTCAACCGCTGCAAGTCAGGCAAAGCTTTCGGGCCGCTACTGACTAAAGCTTGCTGGATCGCGTCCAGCATGGCGCGGTTGTCTTCTTGAGCTAGCAAATCCGCTAACAGGGGTACGGCGCGGGAGTCTTCCACGGCCCCCAAAGCCAAAATAGCCGATCGCCTGCCGGATGCCCCGCTAGCCGATGTGGGAGACAATTTGCTAACTAAAGCTACAAATAATTCGTCATTCCGCTGCCGGGAATCCCGCATATTTGCTTGAGTTTGAGTGTAGATGAGAGTGCCGACAAACAAAGTTAAAATCAATCCCGCGCTGCCGATGGTAACTATCACTAAAGTTGTGCCTGGGTGTTGGCGCATCCAATTCCACAAACTGGCATTTACTTTCACGCCCGTTTGCGGAGTCACAACCAAAGCCGCAATCTGCGCGTCTTCCTCTGTCCAATCCTGAGTCTGGACAGGATTGGCAGACTGTTGATTCGATCGAGCGTTGACAACCAAAGTATTCGCGAGGCGATCGTGTCCCGCTTGCCGTTTGTAACGCCATGCAACAGCGCCGTCTGCGAGCATTGCCAAGCCGCTCACCCCCCCTAAAATCAGCAAATCAGGAAACGCCCCGCTCAAGCGCCAAATGCCGTAAGCGACGCCCAGAGGCACTCCCCAGCGCCCCAAACTTTCGCGAATTAGCACTTGCCCAAAACCCGGAGGAGTACCCGACGCTGTGACAACTTTGACGCCAAACCAGCGTTTGGGAAGAGTTTGACCGGTTCTGGCGAGCATAAACAGTTGCCACCCCGCTAAAACTGCCGGTGCCAGCAGCGCCCCCGACCAGAATAGATTAGTTAGGGGTGCGACTCTGGGGCTGCGATCGCGCACGGGTATGCCCAAAGTACGGGCGACGGTTTCGGATGCTGCTGCTATGGAGGAATTAAGCGGCACGGTTTGAGATTCCTTGTTGACCAATGCCCCGATACTGAAGGGAACGAGGGCGCTGGCGGCAATTAACGAAATTTCCACGGCCCAAGCGCCGCACCTGCGAACCAGCAGTGGCATTTGCTTGGATTGTGTTGGCCAAGACGGATCGGGTTGATTGATGCCGCTGGGCGCGGTGGGGTTAGCCATATTTAGAAATTCCTATTATTTGTCGTTAGTATTTGAGGACTGGGGGGAAATTGCCAATTTATACGCTATGTAGATTAGCACTCCGAGAACGGCAAGAGTCATCAGCGCTGAAATTAGCTGTACGATGCTATTGAAGACTGTCAGGACAATTATCGCTCCGACGGCAAAGGCTGCCACCTGCCCCGGTTTAGGGAGTCTTTGAAACTTGTCCAGTAATTGATTGTATAAGGTTCCGACGGCCTGATAGCTGCCTGGATTTTGTGTGATGAGTGGCGATCGTTCTAGTTTAGCTTTTAGTTCTCCGAACGCTTGCTGCCAATTGAAATTATTTTGAGGATTCATAAAAAAATTCGGAAGTTAGTTTAGATTAATGTGTTTGGAACCGCAATTATCCCCTACCGTCAAAGAACTAGAACCAAATGCCATTGTGTGAGGAAACATGAAGATCCATTATCCGGGCGATCGCGGCAAACTGTGGTTTAGCTCGATCGTGACCCTAGCCTTGGCAATGATTTTAGCGGATGCCGGTGCCCTTCGGAGCCAACCGCTACAAATTGCTCCGGGATTTCCCGAACCGCTGGGAGTTTCTGGAGTTTCCGGCGGCCCAAACAATAGCGGCGACTGCGGTTTTGTGTCCCAAGGACCGAACCACGTCATCGAAGTAACGCAGGATTTGCCTTACTGGCGGATTGCAGTACAAACCGCTGGAGCTCCAAGTTTGATGATTCAAGGGCCGAGGGGGCGTTTCTGCGTCCTGCCGCCGAATGCTGCTGCGGGGAATGTAGAATTTTCCGGTTATGGGGACAAGGGGACTTATGTTATTTTTGTGGGCGATCGATCTCAAGGTCAACACCCTTACTCTCTCTCTATTTCCCAAAAGCGAAATTAACCATACAACGGGATTAGGACGCTTGCTGTGAGAAAAGGGCTTTTTTGCGATCGTCAAGAAGCCTGCTTTTTAACAGCCAGTGCGTTAACTAGGGATTTCCTATCAATTTTGTATTTGGTCTTTAACCCACTTCCGAAACAATCTGAGAGTTTGACTCGTCCCCGCTGTTTGGCTTTGTTCGCAATATTGAGAAATAGCTGCAATAATAGGCAGATTGGGAAAAGTCGGACTAATTTCCGATTCAACATATTTCCCATCTTGAAGCACATTAATCAGAAGCTTCTTATTTTCATAGCGCCAGATTTCAGGTACTCCCAGCGCCTCGTAAGCGTCCAGTTGAGTCTTGGAAGTTAAATCGACTTCAATTGCTAAGTCAGGCGGCGGATCGATGGTTAAGTCTATCCGCTTTTTACCAATCATTAGAGCATAATTCTGAATGTAAAAGCAGTTATCAGGTTCAATTCCTTGTAACATATTTTTTCGCTTAAAAGTCGTCGAACCAAAACATTCTCGATCAATTTCAAGTTCTTCGAGTAATATTTTGACCATATCACCAATAAGTTCCTTATTGAATTCATGTTCTGGTAGTGGCATCCTAATCTCCAAAGTTCCTTGACTGTAAGCTATTCTGGAGCCACGGTGTTCTCCCAACTCTTCTAAAATTGCTTCAAATTCCTGCCAGTTGACATCATCTAACAGCACTCTATGTCCAGGTGGTACAATGATTTGTCTTAATTGCAGCGTTACCATTTGAATCTCCGATTTATTTAAGTTTATGATAACTTGTCTGGATCGGTAATTGGGCCTTGGGAAACAGTCAGGTTTGTAGTGAGGACTTCAGTGATCAAAGCCTCATTTGGTCTTTAACCCACTTGCGAAACAATCTGAGAGTTTGACTCGTCCCCGCTGTTTGGCTTTGTTCGCAATATTGAGAGATAGCTTTAATAATTGGCAGATTTGGAAAAGTCGGACTAATTTCCGATGCCACATATTTCCCATCTTGAAGCACATTAATCAGAAGCTTCTTATTTTCATAGCGCCATATTTCAGGTACTCCCAGCGCTTCGTAAGCGTCCAGTTGAGTCTTGGAAGTTAGATCAACTTCAATTGCTAAGTCAGGCGGCGGATCGATGGTTAAGTCTATCCGCTTTTTACCAATCATTAAAGCGTAATTCTGAATGTAAAAACATTCATCAGGTTCAATACCTTGTAACATACTTTTTCTCTTGAAAGTCGTCGAACCAAAGGGTTCAAAGTCGATTTCTAGTTCCTCAAACAAAATTTTTACTAAATAACCAATAAGGATTTTAGCTTTCTCATGTTCTGGTAGTGGCATCCTAATCTCCAAAGTTCCTTGACTGTAAGCTATTCTAGAGCCACGGTGTTCTCCCAACTCTTCTAAAATTGCTTCAAATTCCTGCCAGTTGACATCATGGAACAGCACTCTCTGCCCTGGGGGTACACTGATTTGTTTTAATTGCAGAGTTACCATTTCAACCTCCGATTTATTTAACTTTATTATAACTGATGAAATTTTTGAACTTTAGGGGGCGCACTGCGAACCTTACTGATATGATAACTGGCGCCAAAAATATAGCAATTTAATCGGCTATTTTTTGCTGCTTGTAAAGTTCCTTAAACTTGCGCTGCTGCTCGTTGTGATCTACGATCGGAGAGGGATAATGAAGAAGTCGGCGTTCTAAAGGTGAAATATTTCCTGTTAGCAAAGCTTTAGTATCAACGCGGCGCAATTCTGGCACCCAGTGCCGAATATATTCGCCCTCCGGGTCAAATTTCTGAGCTTGACTGGCGGGATTGAATATTCGCAAAGGTTTCGGGTCCATGCCGCTCGATGCACTCCACTGCCAGCCGCCATTATTAGCCGAAAGGTCGGCGTCTATCAATTTTTGCATAAAGTATTTTTCCCCCCACTGCCAGTTAATAATTAAGTCTTTGGTGAGGAAGCTGGCGACTATCATGCGGCAGCGATTGTGCATCCAACCTGTCTGATTTAACTGTCGCATTGCTGCATCGATAATAGGATAGCCAGTTTTGCCTCGACACCAAGCTTGAAAAAGCTTTTCATCGTTCTCCCACGGAAAGTCTTTGAATGCTTGACGGTAGGGGCCGTCTGCTAATTCTGGGAAGTTATACATGGCGTGTTGGTAAAATTCCCGCCACGCTATTTCCTGTTGCCAAGTGCGGATGTTTGTGCACGCTTCTTCGCTGTGGCAAGTGTCCATTACTATCTGAGTAGCTTGCCAAACAGTGCGGATGCCTATTGCACCAAACTTGAGGGCGGCGCTGAGTTGGGAGGTGCCGCTAACTGCGGGGAAATTGCGCTGTTCTTGATATTGGTAAATTGCCCGATCGCAAAATTCTTCCAACTTTTCTCGCGCTGCATCTTCTCCGGGTTCTATTACTAATGGATTCTCCCAAATAAATCCCAAACTAGAAGCAGTGGGCAGTGTTTCAATTGCACCTGCTTGGGTAGCGAGTTCTTGTTCTTCTGCACTTAATCCGGTCATTAATTCCAGATAAGTTATCGGCAGTGTCTCTACGGGTTGGGCTTTGGGTTTACTGTTCCATTTTTTCCAAAATGGTGTATAAACTGTGTAGGGTTGTCCTGTACCGCTGCGAATTTCGTCTGGGGCGTGCAGGACTTGATCCCAGAAATTTTGAACTTGAATTCCTGCTTGTTGGAGGGCGTTTGATACGGAGATATCGCGCTGTTTTGCGTAGGGTTCTACATCCCAGTTCCAAAATACTGCTTGAGCATTTATCGCTGTTGCTAATTTCGGTATTCCGAGAATCGGGTCATTTTGAATTATCAGTAATTGACTGCCTGCTTCGCTGTAACGCTGCTGAAGTTTTTGCAAGCAGCCGATCATGTAGGTGACTCGGGCTGGCGCTACGTCATCGCGATTTAGGATATTGCGATCGAGACAAAAAATCCCGACTACTTTCGCGCTTTGCTGGCGGGCTGTGGCCAGTCCGATATTGTCAGAAATACGCAAGTCGCGGCGGTGCCAAAATAAAATTAGATCTGACATTCGATTTGAGATTTTAGATTTTAGATTTTACAGTCCTGGACACACGCGGGGTCAAAAACCCGGTTTCTAAGTTAAGATTTATCGGTTTGATGCACGATTTTAAGAAACCGGAGTTTTTTCGTCAGTCCTATTTAAGTCAAAAATGGACGGGCTAAGAAAAAGCTCGAAATTGATTTCGCGTCAATTGGTTCCCCAGCTAAAATAGCTTTTTCTAATTCTTCTGGGGTGAATAAAACTGTTTCAAGGTCTTCATCATCGTCTTGTGCGGGCGGCTTTTCCAATTTTTCCAAATCTTGGGCTAAAAAAGCATAAATGATTTCGTCGGAATAACCGGGGGCGAGAAAAAATTGCCCTAACTTCTGCCATTTTCCAGCCCGATATCCGGTTTCTTCTTCGATTTCGCGTTTGATAGTTTCGGCGGGACTTTCATTGATTTCGACTGTACCTGCGGGAAATTCTAAAATTCGCCCTTTTGTGGCAAAGCGGTATTGTCGCACCAAGACGAGTTTACCTTCGGGTGTGACGGGAACTGCAAGTGCTCCGCCGGGGTGGCGAATACATTCCCACTCGCCTTCGGAACCGTTGGGAAGACGGAGGGTGGCTACGTCAAAGTTAAATTTGCGCCCTTGGTAAAATAGGCGTTGTTTGAGGAGTTGGGGTAGTTCTTGACCGATCGACATAAGCGCGAAGCGAATAATGTTAGAGTGCACCGATTTAAGACATCATAGGCGATCGAAGCCCTGAATTTTGCTCAATTTTTACACTGGCAATTTTTGCACTCCGGAACAGTCTGCGGTTTGCAGGAGTTGGGCGATCGTACTTTTCGTCACCGGATGCACCCACTCCGGGGCAATTTCTGCTAAAGGTACTAATACAAAAGCTCTGTCGGTCATCCGGGGATGAGGTAGAGTCAGTGTCGGAGTTTCTAGGATTAAATTGTCGTACAGCAGCAAATCTAGGTCTAGGGTTCTTGGCCCCCATTTTTCTCGGCGAATGCGATTAAATTTTATTTCAATTTCTAATAAAGCTGCTAGCAATTGTTCTGGTTGTAGTGCCACTTCTAGGATGGCACAGGCGTTGATGTAATCGGGTTGCGGCGGCCCAACGGGGGCGGTTTGATACCAGCTTGAATGGGATTTTACTGCGATTTCTGGGGTGTTGTTGAGGGTTGCGATCGCGCTAGAGAGTGTGGCGAGGGAGTCGCCTAAGTTGCTACCGAGGGCGATCGCACATTTTGTTAATTTCATAAAGAAGAAGGAAGAAGGTTCGGCAACTGATTGTGTAACGGATTTAACGGATTTAAAGAAAAAGGGAAGAGTACGGCGGGGCGGGTTTATCGATATCCTTTGATACCTAAAAAGATTTCGGCTTAAACCAGCCCATACAAGTTGTATTTTTGCGAAAATTTCCCCCTAAAGGCTGCATTTTTGGCGCATTCTGATAACACAAAATATTATTTTAATCTAAGTTTAACAGTCTATTAAATTTTATTAACTATCATTGATAAGTGTTAGTATTTAGTTTCAAACATAATGAATTTGTACCTACGCTTATTGCAGACCGTCATTCTGGCAATTATCAGTTTAACAGCAAGTATATCGATAGCTTTGGCGGAAACCAAAGAGCGCTACCTTACCTTAGATTCGGACGGCAGTCAATCTTTTGCCAGCTTAGTGCAGCAGGCGGAAGATTTAGCGAAAGAGTCGATCGCCCGTGAGTTTCAAGAAAATCCGGCATTAACAGAAGTTACAGTCATCATTACAGCCGATCGCAGCCGACAAAGGGTTCCTGTTTTGCGATCGAGAGTATCCCGCCGCGACTGGCAGAAAGATGCGAGAATCGAACAGTGGACTAGATATTTTGCCGATGCTCAATTGCTGCTGGGATTCAGAGACGGCAATACTGCGCCCGCAAATTCTGGGTCTTCGCAAGTGATTAATGTACCTGCGCCCAGTCGATCGACATCCCGACAAAACGATCCGGGTTTTCGAGATGATTGAACAATTAGTAATGGGGCATGAGGCATGGGACATGGGAATTGGTAATTGGTAATTGCAACTAATAAATAATCAATAACAACAGTCAACAGTCAACTGACAACTGACTATATTTAACTTCTTATTAACCAAAATATCATCTTATTTTAATTAATCTTCAGGTTAACTCCCCTTAATTTAACAGTGATAGAGTTTCATACGAAATCATCAGATTAGGGATGTTGGTTTGAAAAGGAATTTATGTCTAAAATAACTCGCCGACAACTGCTAATTTTCTTCGGCAGCAGTGCGGCTACCACTGTGCTTGCCCCTCAACTAACTAAAACACTATTCGGCATCAATTCTACCTCCGCCGAAGCTGTAGTTCCGCTATCTTTCACTCCGGTAAGACTTCCCCACCCCCTGCCGATTTATCGAGAACTGCCCAGCTTTATGCCAACGGGTTTAAACGGACAGGGAACCGTGATGGCTGCCTCGCAGGATACTAAATTAACCAGCTACAACGTTGTTGACGATGTGGTTGTGCCGCCGGAATACGAACGCTACGTGATTGTTCGCTGGGGCGATCGAGTTTTCCCCAATCCGGCAGACTATTTCGGCTACAACTGCGACCACACCGCCTTCGTAGGCCTTCGTGGCAGCAGTGACGACGGCTATCTCTGGGTGAACCACGAGTATGTAGGTTTCCCGATGTCGAAAGTGACACCGGAAGCGCCGTCTGATCTGGCACCATTTCCAACCACCGATCGCGCCGTCCTCGGTATAGACTTATCCGTAAAAAATCGCGATACCCTTGGCGAATTCCTCTACAATCTCGGTGGTTCGATCGTCCGCATCACCAAACAGTCTAACGGCCGATTTCAGGCAATCGCCGGCGACTCCCTCAACCGCCGTATCCACGGACTTTCCGGCCTCGGAATCAACAGCCAGCGTACCGACAAATACAAAGATGTCACCTCCTGGGGAACCAGACAAGGGGATAACGAGTACCTCACCGGCACGGGCCCGGCAGCTACCCAAGTCTTCGCGCAAGTCAACACCGACGGACTCGGCAACCGCATCATCGGTACAGCCTACAACTGTTCCGGCGCCACAACCCCTTGGGGCACAATCCTCTCCGCCGAAGAAAACTTCCAAGGTAGCGAACTATTCTTCGTCGGAGTTCAGGAAAACATCAAACCCAACGGCGGCCAAACGGGCTACGCCAAGGGCACTATCGGTGAGGAATTCGGCTTAGTCGGCGAAAAATACGGCTGGATGGTAGAAGTCGATCCCCAAGATCCAAGTTTCCGCCCCCGGAAGCACACATGGTTGGGCCGTTTCCGCCACGAAAACGTCGCGATTCGCGCTGAAGCCGGCCGCAAGTTAATAGGCTACATGGGGGACGATCGGCGCGGCGGACACACCTGGAAATTTGTCAGCAACGGTAATGTCACCAATCCCGCAGATAAAAACAACAGCCGCTTGTTTGAAGACGGCGTTTTGTACGTGGCCCAATATAACCGCAACGGTACTGGAAGATGGCTACCACTAACTATAAATAGCCAGACAAATCCAGTGCGTCCTTCTAAAGTTGGCGAGGCGGAATTAGCAAGTTTTGGCAAAGCTCAAAGAGATGCCGCTACTCGCTTCCCTAAACGCGCAGGAATTGCTGGTCAAACCGAAGACGGCGGTTCTTTTGTGGTAGATACAACCAATGAAGCAACAGCACTTCCGGGCTACCAAAATAAAACTCTGGCTGATTTCTACAGCAGCCAAGGCGCGGTTTTAGTTGATGCTTTTTTAGCTGCTAATTTGATCGGCGGAACTCCCACGGCGCGGCCGGAAGATTTGGAAGTTAATCCTACTACGAAGGAAGTTTTTATTGCTTATACTGACGGCGCACCGGGAAGCGACGGCTATCCAGATTCTCGCATTTTTACTGTTGCTAAATACGGTAGCGCTGTCAACAGCACTCAGCAGTCGGGAGGACTTTACAAAATAATTGAAGACAGTCCCGACGGTGCAGGTTTGACGTTCCGCTGGCAGCGTTTGGCTCAAGGCGGAGAAGCGGGTTCGCTAGCTGGCGCGGGATTTGCTAGTGTGGATACTATGGCTTTTGACACTCAAGGCAATATTTGGGGCGTCACTGATATGTCTACTAGCACGCACAACGGTTTTGATATCGGTGCGGCAGGAAAGCCAACGACGATCGACCACAAGAAGACTGGAAATGTGGCAGAGTTTACTGGAGTTTTCGGCAACAATTGGCTGTTTTATATTCCGACTTCCGGCCCGAATGCAGGCACAGTAATTCCATTTTCTTACGGCCCGAATCGGTGCGAAATGACGGGGCCGACTTTTGTGGGGCAAGATACGCTGATAATTGCGGTGCAGCATCCTGGGGAAGATTGTCCGATCGATGATGGTACTGTACTGAGTCGGCAAATTGAAATGTTGGATTTGAACGGTGCTCTTTTCAATCAAACTCGCACTGTTTCTCGCGGCAGTTTGTGGCCGAGCAATATTGAGAACGATCGGCGCAGATCGCCGATGCCGTCGGTGATTGGAATTCGTCGGGTGCGATCGACTCCAACGGGTCAGTTTGTTTAAATAGGACTTACGCATCGGGGCCCAGAAACCGGGTTTTTACGAATCGGGAGTAACATTAAATGAACCGTGAAGGCGCTAAGGACGCGAAGAAAGAGAAAGAAGAAGATACTGTTCTTTATTCGCGCTCTTCGCGTCTTCGCGGTTTGTTCAAATAATTTAAAATCGCTAGGATAATTAATATCAAATCCCTTGACAGCGGAATTATTAAGAAAATTTTACTTGGTGATATAAATCGGCGATCGCAATTTCTAGATTCACGGATTCAAGTTGCAAGGAATCGCCTAAACCATACTCGGAGAGAACCCATTGCCCCTGTTGATTGCGTCGAAACATCTCTACTCCTGGCTGTTCAACTTGCACCAAAACATACTCTTGCAGTGTTGAAAACTGGCGGTATTTAGCAAATTTAATGCCGCGATCTGCTGCTTCTGTGGAAGGCGATAAAACTTCGATAATTAGGGCTTGCTGAAAAAGTGAGAAAACAGCATTTAGAAAGATGAGTGAATTCGAGTTCTCCTCGGCAATATAA
>NZ_JAUBSA010000033.1:0-65912 GCF_036702115.1 Microcoleus sp. LAD1_D5
TTAAAGGGAAAAACTTTTTGACTCCAACTTTTCACAACTGATAAAAAATTCCACACACATCTGCGGAATGTGGGTTAAAAAACTCATCCAGCTTCCAGGTTTGAACAATCAAAAAATTGGGGAAAAGTTTGTTAAGCTGATTGACGAAGCATTTAAGAATTACAGCTTATTCCAACAGAACCAAAATATAAGTGAGTTGTTTGCTTGGGCTTGGGAGTTTAAACTAAAAGTTAAGTCCTCTCTTGATAAGTGGATTGCATTCGCAGGGGGAGAAGCCAGTAAGCTTTTGCGCTCGCTACGAAACAAAACAGATCAATGGTGGTATTTTTTAGACCATCCAGAGGTACCTCCAGACAATAACTTAGCAGAGCGAACACTCCGGCTAGCAGTAACAAAAAGAAAGGTGAGTGGCGGTTCCCGTTCAATGGAGCGGTTTAAACATACTGCCAATTTATTAACGGTTGTACAAACTTGTCGTCGTCAAGGACGTTCCGTAATTGATTTTTTTGAGCAAGCTATAAAAGCGATAGTTAATCCAGATATGCAAGAACCATCTTTGATTCCTCAAATTTAGACCTGAATCCTTACCCTCCCCCATCACATTTTGCCAAGATATAATTAGCGTTAGGGTAGGTAGCTTTACCATAATTATTCCACCATTTTTTTAAAGACTCACAGGCGAATTCACTGGTATCTTTACTATTTCCTAATGTTATATATCCTCGGTTTTGTTGACAATCATAAATCCCATGGGGAATCACTTTACCGTGACCTAAACTCCAAAAATCATGATCCAAAGTAGTGACAGGTTTTTTTGTATAGAGAGTTCCCGGACGATACAAATTTTCTAAAGCTTCTTTCTTTTTGGTATCAAAACTAATAATAGGATTGCTTGCTTCTCTATACTCTGCATAAATTCTAGCAATGTTTTTAAATTGAGCATCCCGATTCTTATTAATTCCTATTGTTGGTTTTTTTTGAGCTTTTCGTTTCACATACCCATGCTTTTTTAATAGTTTGGCAACTAAGGGGAGACTAATGGTAAAACCCGCCGCGTGTAGTCCAGAAGCTATTTCTTTATGCGTCAAATTAGTTTATTTGATTAACTCATTCATGGGTTCTCCGGCTGTGTGATTTTTTAAAAATTCTTAAAATGCTGCATCAATGCCGATTTGAGTAGACAAAATACTTTTTCTTCCCCCTTTTTTCTTTCTGATCCTGGAACTATTGAGTGTCTCTGAGTCCATTTTTTCTAAATCTTCTATTCCCTTGATGATGGTATTTCGACTGCATACCAAAATTTGCATTACATAGCTAATTCCATCCCATCCTAATTTTTGAGATTCTCTAGCTGCATACCTTCTTTTATCCTTTTCTAAGAAGGATTTATAAATTTTTTTCATTTCTGACTCAATTGAATTAGAATAAGACATGGATTTAAAAGTAAATTAGAATAGTTAAGTAGAAAAATCTGTTGTGAGTAGAGCTCTGTAGGAGTGAAAATTGTAACCTCACACTTTTTTCCTTATAACAGATAACTCATCAACTTATTTATTTTTCATTCCTTAGCAGAGCGAACACTCCGGCTAGCAGTAACAAAAAGAAAGGTTAGTGGCGGTTCCCGTTCAATGGAGCGGTTTAAACATACTGCCAATTTATTAACTGTTGTACAAGCTTGTCGTCGTCAAGAACGTTCCGTAATTAATTTTTTTGAGCAAGCTATAAAAGCGATGGTTAATCCAGATATGCAAGAACCATCTTTAATTCCTCAAATTTAGACCTGAATCCTTACGTTTTCTGCTAATTATTTAGAGGTAAGCGGATCGTAAAAGTAGAGCCAACACCCTCCTGACTTTTTACTGAAATATTGCCGCCCATCATGAGGCAAAAACGCTGGCTGATTGCCAGTCCCAAACCGGTGCCGCCGTACTTGCGCGTGGTAGAAGCGTCTGCTTGGGTAAAGGGTTGGAAAATGTGCTGCAACTGGTCTAGATTCATCCCAATTCCTGTATCTATACAATTAACAACTAAAAATTCTTTACTAGCAATTGAAGATTCTGAATTCGCCGCAGGTTCAGAAGCGTTTTCTTGTCTATATTCGCTACTTTCATCGGCAATTTTTTCTCGGCGGGCTGTGAGAGTAATTGTACCGTTTTGAGTGAATTTGGCGGCATTGCTCAGCAAATTTAATAAAATCTGCTGCACTTTGGTAATGTCACCGTGCATAGTGCCGATGTTGCTAATTTGACGCAAGTTTAGAGTGTTGCCGTTTTTCTCAATTAGTGGCACGGCGGTAGATGCTACTTCTTCAATCAAAGCGGCGATGTCGAAGGTTTCTAAGTAAAGATCCATGCGGCCGGCTTCGATTTTAGAAATGTCGAGAATGTCGTTAATTAGCGACAGCAAGTGTCTGCCGGAAGTGCGGATTTTGTCTAAATCTGGGATGAGTTCATCGTAGCCCAATTCTTCGGTTTCTTCTTGGAGCATTTCGCTGTAGCCGATGATGGCATTCAGAGGTGTTCGCAGTTCGTGGCTCATGTTTGCCAAAAATGCGCTTTTTGCGGTGGAAGCGGCTTCGGCTGCTTCTACGGCGAGTTGCAAGGCGGATTCAAAGACTTTTCGATCGCTAATATCCTCGACGCTGCCTTCATAGTAGAGTACCTCGCCGTCGGCGTCGCACACTGCACGGGCGCTTTCAGAAATCCAAATTACGCTGCCGTCAACGCGGTAAACTTCTGACTCAAACCCCGAAATTTCTCCGAATTCTTCCATCGCCTGGATAAACTTGTCGCGCTGCTGAGGATTGACGTAAGCTTGCTGTCTGATGTTTGTGAGATTGGATGTCAATTCTTCGGGAGTGGCGTAGCCGTAGATGCGGGCTAAAGCTGGATTTACGCTCAAGAAACGACCTTCGGGGGTTCTTTGAAAAATACCTTCGACTGCATTTTCAAAGATGCTGCGATATTTTTGTTCTGCTTGACGCAGAGCGATTTGTGTACGATCGCGCTCGCTGGCTTCGATCGCCAATGATACCAAATCTGCCAGGGAAGCAGCAAAATTTTGTTCTTCTAATGTCCAGTTGCGAGGAGTTCCCACTTGTTCTATACAGATGACTCCCACTGTTTGTCCGCCGAGTCGCACGGGCGCGTCTAAGGTAGAAATAGTGCCAGCTTGTGAAAAGTAAGATTCCGCAAATTCTCTAGTTCTAATATCTGAAAGAGCGTCCTCGGCTGCGATCGTCCGGTGTTCTTCCAAAGCTTGAAAATAAGCTGGATAGTCTGCTGCTGCGAGTTCATTACCTTGGGAATGCTGGTGGTTGCTGCGGCTAAATTGGTCGAGACATTGCAGTTTCGATCGACTCTCATCATACAGCCACGCTCCGGCTCCTTCTGTATCTAGGGTATGAGCAGCCGCTTCGGTGATTTGCCTCAAAGCTACTTTTAAATCGCCTCGATAAAGTGCTTTATTTCTTGCGAGTTCTACCAAAACCGTATTTTGTTTGAGCAATTGTTTTTGCCTTTGGCGTCGCACCGATTCGGCTCGCTTCTGTTCAGTAATATCGCGGATTACGCAAATTACGGATTCTTCTGAAAGCGGCGAAATGCTGGTGGCAAAACAAACTTCGCGGCCGTCAATGATTAAATCGTACTCGATGCTGACAGTTTGCTGAGTATCTAAAGCTGCTCCAATATGGTTAAGAAAATTGTCGGCTGCAGCTTGCGGAAACAGCTCTCCGACTGTTTTGCCAACTAATTCTTCGGCTGGTTTGTAGAGCAGGGAAATATTTGTAGGCGCGATTTTTAAGTAGCGGCCGGTGGAGTCCACAACTATAATTAATTCGTTCATGGCGGCAAACAAAGCCCGCAATTCTGCTTCGGCGGCTTCGAGTTCTGCCGTGCGTTCTGCTACTCGTTGTTCTAAACTGGAGTTGGTTTGTTCTAGGGCGACAAAAGACGATCGCAATTGTCTGGCCATGTGATTGAAAGACTGAGCTAGGAGACCGAGTTCGTTGACGCCTTGAACTTCGACTTCGCCGTCTAAATCCGAGGAGGTGAAGTCGGAGGATTCGGACATTTTTGTTAAAGCTTTGGAAGCTTCCAGCAATCGGGTAATCGGTTGAATAACCCAGCGAGAGGTGAAAATTCCGAGTGCGATCGCCAGTACGAAGGCAAAAAAGCACAATAAGATAGTTATGCGAGTGTTGGCGTTAATTTGCTCCATAAAGTCTGCTTCCGGGATAGCCACTACAATCAGCCAATCGAGACCGCGGCCGTCTTGCAGGGGAGCAACCGTAATGAATTGACGTTTGCCGTCTAGATCGAAGGTAAACTGTCCTTGCCTGTCAATTTGTTCAAAGCTGCCAAATCGTTTTTGCAAGTATGTGGAGGCCGATCGAATTAGCAAATTTTTGCTCTGTGTCGCCAACAGCCGTTTTTGTCCGTCTTTGTCGGTGACAAAGGGCAGTTCGTCTGTGGAACTACCGACTATTTCTCCGCTGCGTTCGATCGCGAAAACTTGTCCCGACGGGCTAATTTTGATGCTTTTGAGAAAATCGCTGATTTGAGAAAGAGTCAGGTCAATGGCCAGTACCCCCCGCAGGTTTCCTGTTTCATTGTAAATTGGCATCACCGGCGTAATCCCCAGAACTGGCAAGGCCGTGAAGACGTAGATGGGCGACCAAGTGGCTTTTCCTGACTGTTTGGCAGTTTTGTACCAAGGTCTTGTACGGGGGTCATAGGTGGCGGTTTGGATTAGCTCAGTGCGATTTCCCTGGCTATCCAAGCGATAAATTTGGCGGTTGGGCGCGGTTGATTCGTCTCTGATGTATACTAAGTCTTCTGCTTCTCTCTTGAGCAAGAGGAACTTGCCCTGTTCGTCGCCGTAGTAGATGGTGGTAGTTCGATCGCTCAGCTTGGTCTGGTTCCACAAATAGCGCTCTAAGTTGGGGAAGTCTTCCGGGTCTAGGTTTCCAGAGGCGATCGCAGCAGTATTCATTTGCAGGAATAGATGAGACACCTCCCCAAAACTGCGGAAATTTTCTTTAGTCCTGGCTGCGACTTCCAAGCTTAACCTAGTAGCAAGGTCATTAACAGCTTTCTGGCCGTTGCGAAACGACAGCCATCCTGTCACGCCGACTGCTACGGAGATTTGCACCACCAGCGGTATCAACAAGACTAGGCTTAGTGACATCTTGGGCGAGCTTTTCATCACACAACTGCTCAGACTTTTCAATAACATCAATATTGTGACACCTACGGGTTTGGGTATCGTTTGTCGTTTAAAAGATGCCCTAGATATAAGTTACAAAATTGTACAGCAATAGTGAAGTGCGGTAGCCGATCGCTCAAAACGGGGCTGAGGTTTCCACCGCTAGTGTAAAAAATTGTAATATTAATCCTGCCACTACTTGCCTGAATGTGGCGATCGCTCTGCAGACTCCCGGTCACAAAGTCACACCCTGTAAAAAAAGCAACTTTAGGCCCGTGTTCCCCACTTTGGTTGTCATCAGTCATTGCCAATTATTCAATTTTTTAATCTCAACTTTTAAATCTAAAATAAGCTCACTTTCTCCGGGTGGGCATTGTCTTCCTTACGCCTGGTTAATAAAAATTTGATTTTAATTTTTTCTACAGTGCCAGGACAAATGTAAATTCTGTGACAATCTGGTGTTAAAAAATTTGCTATTAAATAAGATAAGCGGCTACAATCCCGTAGCGTAGCGGGGCGTAAGCCATCGACTACACAGAGGATAATTGAAGCACCTGCATTTCATCAACGCCAGCAAAGTAAAGCGTTTTTGGCTTTTTTGGACTATCGACATTTGGGCAAAATAATACTTCTGGAGGATGACATGAACTATACATTTGAAATCCTGGGCGTATCTCCAACTTTAACGTTTTTCAACCAGCAGCAGGAATTGCTGCAACAACAGCAGCCGTCCGGTGTAGAATACTTGGCAAACCGAAAGTGCACTCTCGATGCGTTTGTGGCATCCGTAGAGACAGTTTCTCCTAACCGCGGCTGGGATGTCGATCGAGTTGTAGACACCGTGATTAGTTTCTGGATGAACAACTCGGATAGCATCCAGTATTGGAGACACAGGCTGCAGGATGCCGGCAGCGAAAACTTGTTAGTAGCCAGAGTAGGCGATATCAAGTCTTTGCAAGCTGCATTTGAATCGCTGCTGGGCGAATAGGAAAATCAGGAATTCGTAATTGGCGATCGACAATTGCTAAAACTGAGATATTGCACCATTCTCAATCATGCTTTCAGCGCGGCGTCGGACCAACGGCCCACAAGAAAATTTATCTGTTGTGGAACAGGCATCTTGCCTGTTCTTGAGAATGGTGCAAGATGTAAGTAACATCCACTCAACTGTCTATTTCCAATTTCCAATTGGCAATTCCCAAATATTATGTCTCGTTCCAAAGCCCTGCAATCTTATATTTTTCTCCGCTTACTCCTCGCACCGCTAATGTTGTGGACAATCACCACAGCAGTATTTTTGCTCTTGCGGGCCACTCCGGGCGACCCCATAGATGCTATTCTCGGCTCACGAGCTCCCGCAGCCGCCAAAGAAGCAATGCGAACTCAACTCGGCCTCGACGCACCCCTGTGGCAGCAATATCTCAAATACATGAAAGACTTATTCAGTCTGGACTTGGGAACCTCAATCACCACTCGCGGACAAACCGTGTGGCAAATTATCGGAGATTATTTCCCCGCTACAGTGGAATTAGCAGTTTGTAGCATGGCCATAGCTTTAATTGTCGGCATCAGTATCGGTTCCTTAGCAGCATCCCGCCCCAACACTATTTTCGATGCTGCAGGCCGTTTGTTTGGCATTATCACTTACTCGCTGCCCGCTTTTTGGGCTGGCATGGTTTTGCAATTGATTTTCGCGGTGCAGTTGGGCTGGTTTCCCTTGGGAACTCGCTTTCCCGTGACATTCCCCGCTCCCGAAGGCTACACAGGACTATACACGATTGACAGTCTCCTGAGCGCTAACCCTGGTCAGTTTCTCACATCTTTGCATTATTTGGCACTTCCGAGTTTGACGCTGGGGATTCTTTTGAGCGGCATTTTCGAGCGCATTGTCAGGGTGAATCTCAAGCAAACTTTGCAAGCAGATTATGTCGAAGCAGCTAGAGCTCGCGGCATTCCCGAATTGCAAATTTTATGGGCTCACGCTCTGAAAAATGCACTAATTCCGGTGATTACTGTTTTAGGATTGACTTTTGCTGCACTGTTGGGCGGTGCTATTTTAACAGAGGTTACTTTTTCTTGGCCGGGGTTGGCAAATCGCCTTTACGAAGCGATTAGCTTGCGGGATTATCCAACAGTTCAAGGTATTGTGGTATTTTTTGCTGCAATTGTCGTAATTGCCAGCATTGTAATTGATATTTTGAATGCTTACATTGACCCGCGAATTCGCTACTAAAAATATCAAGGAAGAAGGGAAAAGGATGTGCGAATATGTCACTATCGGCTTTTTATACCTGTCCTTTCTGCCTGCGCCAGATGTTTTAGCCAGCGGTGGCCCTGTAGAAGCAGTTGTCAAAAAGATCGATCGGCTTTTAGAGTGACGACACTTGGCGATTTATGGGCAATACTGGAGAAAATAAAATTATACATTTGAGGAAACGCTGATGAGATTATTGCGAACAATCGCCGCTCTATCGGCGGCCTTGACCCCACTGATGGCTAAAGCTGCCTTTAGCCGTCCCATGCCGGGAACAGCCGATTTTCCTAGAGCCTCAAACCCCCAAGTAAATGTGCCTGTTTGCTTCATCGAAACCCCAGGCGGCACAACTTTTGATTTAGTCAGCTTGTGCGGCAGCAATGCTGCTCCCCAAAACACTGCTCCGGTTGCGGGCAACCCCGCCAATGCTCCTGCAAATAACCCCAATGGAGGTGCTCCGCCTGCTCCCCCGAACCCCAACGCCATCACCATCGATGGTGCCGGCACGCCGATAACTACTCCTGCAGGCACGGCAAATCCCAACAATCAGAATAATCAGAATCCGGGGACAGCGCCCAATACCAATCAGAATAATCAGAATCCGGGAACTTCGCCCAATACCAATCAGAATAATCAGAATCCGGGAACTTCGCCCAATACTAATCCCAATAATCAGAATCCGGGAACTTCGCCCAATACTAATCCCAATAATCTCAATCCGGGAAGTGCGCCCTATATTACTCCCAATAATGCCAATCCGGGAACTGCGCCGAATACCAATCAGAATAATCTCAATCCGGGAAGTTCACCGAGTACCAATCCCAATAATAATAGTGCGTCTCCCACGGGTGGAACTGCTGGCGACAGCAACAGCGATTTAGTTCCCAATCCCAATCTCAATCTTCCGAGAGTGCCGCCGAGTTCCTTTGGCCCTGGAGGTGTTGCACCGACTAGAGATGCGATTGATGGCCCCCGCCAGTAATAGGCGAAGTGTCAGAACTTTTACAGAAACCCGGTTTCTCTGAAACCATCTCTTTTTCAGGGATAGTTCACCCGCGAGAAAGCCGGAATATTTATTTGCCTGCGTAATATTGATGTCAGGTGCGATCGGCATATTTTGTAGCAGAGTAGCCAAATAAAAGTTAAGCTAAGAACTTGTAGACGCTATCGCCCAAGTATTCTTTCAAAACGGGAAAACCAGGTGATAGATAGCCCGCTTTAATCCCTAACAGGATTAGTTATCAGTAAAGGTTAAAATTATTACCAGGCGGGTGCTTGCCAGCTCCAAGTTCTCAAGCTAACCCATTCAACAGGCATATTTTTGTTAAGCCAGTGTGGTTGGGAAAGTACCGGCTGATAACATTAGCGAGACAAAATTAACCCGATTATTCGGAGGCTCTTCATGAGCAAAATATTTGTTTTAATAAATTGGAACAAAATTGCTCTAGACCCGATCGCACTTGAGGAGGACATCTAGTGTCAAACTTAGTTCAACGCTTAGAAATAACCGCTCATCCGCAACTAGAAAAATCCCTCGGCTATCGAGGAGATAGTCGCTGGGTAGCTTGGCGCTGGGAACCCGACATCGACCAACTTATTTCCAGCGACGGCAAAACAGTCGGCACTGGCAATAATATGGCTTGGCTGGTGTTTTTGCAGCACGATTTAGTCGATCCTGCCCTACAACAGTACAACCTCGGCGAGGGCGATCGCTACTGGTTGCTTTTAGACACCGAAACTAGAAATCTCTACGTCGGCGAAGGGAAAACTGTTCAAAGTCTGCTCGAACAGCCGGAAAGTTTAGGTTTATTGGCCTGTCTCGATGGCGGCAATGCCGATCGACAAACTGGTGAAACTTGGCAGCAAACGCTATCTCAACTAACAGCCAAACCAGTTGTTCGCAACCTCACAAATGCCCTTCCTTTCGGTATAGCTGCCGCTTTGATAGGTGCTTTAGGCATCGGAACTGGATTGTGGGTAGTGCCAACGGTGCAGCAGAAACTAGCCGAAAAAGCTGCTTTTATTTCCCCAATTAGTTCTGCAGCTAACTGCGGGCTTGGCGGTTCCGACGATTTTTCAGCTTATATCGGTTCCTCAAGCGGAAATAAAGAACTTCATTTAATAGGCGTTTACGAAGCTAATGCGGATCACAAGAACCGAGATTTATCTAAAAGTGCGATCGAAGTCAAAGTAGAACGCCAAAACAAGCCGATAATTCTCGCACTTTCAGCCTACGAACCGGTTAACTGGAATGTCACTGTAGAACCGGGCGCAGTTATCGAAAAAATCATCGTTAACGGATACCAAAACCAAACTGTTTCAGGAGTTTCGGGAATTCCAATTGAAGAGCACAGCTACGAAGAAACCGGAGACTATCTCGGCGACTTTATCTACAAATGGGGTGCTACCCCTGAAAGTAGCAATACTTCTTCCCTCGTGACTAAATTGGAACAGAGAAACCGCACCAGTTTAACTTCTTTTCAAGGATGCTACAGAGGTAAGAACTTTACGATTAAGTAAGAATTATTGATGATTTTGGGGTGGGGAAACGGTATTGCCGTCTCCTCAATAGCCGTGTTTTCGATGGTTATATCAAGAGAGGACTCGCAAGGGTAATTTCATTATCCAATCGGGTTGATTTTACCCGTTACCGGAAATCAGGAAACGGCAGTGCCGTTTCCTCCGTTGCCTTATTCTGTTTTTCACCAATTCGTTGATGTTAATTCAATGGTGTACATTTTAAACAGTTATTTGACAAGCTTATTTCATGACTGTATCATAAACTATTAACTTTAATTTTTGATTTCAGACAATAACAATGCTAAAAAACTTAAGATGAAATACTGGTACGAAACCCTCGCTGTAGCCCAGCGAATTTTAATAGAATTGGGAAGGCGAAGACGCAGTTTAATTTTTTGGGCTATCTTTCCGATTTCTATCTTGATTATTAACGCCTTAATTTTAGCAGAACGCGCGCAACTGACAACAGCAAAAGCTTTTGAAACTGCCGCCCCTGCAAGCTTAGTAGGAGCAGCTTTATTTTTTAGCTGTCTCGGTGGTAGCGTAGCAACGGTAGTAGCAGAGCGAGAACAGCATACCCTCAAACGCTTATTTATTTCCCCGCTGAGCGGCACTTCTTACTTTTTAGGGATTTTCCTGGCTCACAGTTGCATCGGCATCGGCCAGGTAATTTTAGTATACACGATCGCCTCTTGTTTAGGAGCACAATTTCAAGGCTCTATTGTGTTAGGATGTGCGATTATTTTACTGAGTATTGTATCTTATGTAGGTGTAGGCTTTATTCTCGGCACCCAGTTTGCGAGGCGCACTGAAGATGTCAACTCCCTAGTAGCAGCTTTCGGCGTCCCTTTGTTGATTTTAGGAGGCGCATTTTTGCCGACTTCGCTGTTTCCCAAAAGTCTGCTGGAACTCGCGCAGTACAATCCAATTTATCACATGAACGAAGCGCTGATGGGCGTGTGGGCTGACGGCAAAGATTTGGCTGATATTGCCGAACACTTCGGGTTTTTGTGCATCTTTGCTGTTTTAATGATAGTAGCCGGATGGCTGTCTTATCGGCGGATGTTGAGAGTAGAAAGAAGACTTTAAAACTATCTCATTATGTCGTAATTATTCATCTCTCTATTCTGGAGACTCAGCGCCCTCTACGCTCTCTGCGGTTTAATCGTTCAGAAACAACCGTAAATATATAAAATAATACGGAGAATTAAAGCAGTGCTGCAAATAGAAAAGCTAAATAAGTCCTATGGCGAGCGTTCAGTGCTTCAAGATTTAACACTGCACATCCAAGCTGGAGAAATTTACGGTTTGCTCGGACCAAACGGGGCGGGAAAAACTACAACTATCAATATTTTATGCAATTTGCTCAATGCAGACAGCGGCAAAGTTTCTATCAATGGCGAACCTGTTTCCGAAGCTACTAAATTATTAATAGGTGTAGCGCCCCAAGAAAATTTGCTTTACAAAAGCCTTAGTTGCGAGGAAAACCTCAACTTTTTTGCTCAAATTTACGGCTTAGAGCGCAAACAGCGCCGCTATCAAGTAAGACACTGTTTGAAAGCAGTAAATTTGACAGATAGAGCTACCAGCCCAGTAGAAACTTTGAGCGGAGGAATGCAGCGCCGTTTGAATATTGCGGTAGCTTTGGTACACCAGCCTAAATTAGTAATTTTAGACGAACCGACAACGGGTTTAGATATTGAGGCTCGCTATGAAATTTGGGAGTTAATTCAGCGATTGCAAGCTGAAGGAATTACAGTTTTGCTGACAACTCATTTGTTGGATGAAGCTGAGCGTCTTTGTCAGAAAATCGGAATTCTGAAAAATGGCAGTATTGTCGCTGAGGGCAGTTTGGAGGAGTTGCAAAAACTAATTCCGGCTCAAGAAATTATCGTGGTAAAAACCGAGGAAGAAGCTGAAGTCATCGCCCGCGCTCAAAAATACAGTTTCATCCCCCGCCGCTACGGTAGCGATTTAGCTTTTTGGCTGCCGGAACGTTTAGAATTAAAAGAGATTATTTTGCTGTTCGAGGGGATTTCTATTGACTCAATCGCTCGGTATCCGGTGCGATTAGAACATATTTATGTCGAAGTCACCAAACAAAGCGAACAATGACACAGTGCGACGGTCTCGCTTCTTGCGAACAGGCAAGATGCCTGTTCCACAAAACATTAAGTTTATTGTGGAACAGGCATCTTGTCTATTCTTGAAAAACTTATTGCTAATGGTGCAAGATGTGATATCTAACCAGATTTGATATTACACGGCTTTTGCCCACTCGATCCAAGTTTCCATCGGGCGGAAACCGACTGATTTGTAAAGCTTTGTCGCTCCCGTCAAACTGTCAGCATCGACGCTGAGTTTCGCAGTATTTGCACCCGCCGCTTTTAAGGAGTGCAAACCCGCCAGCAGCATCGCTTTTCCTAAACCCATTTTCCGAAAGTCGCGCCGCGTACCCAACAATTCAATCCAACCGTCTTTTGTGCCGCTGCGGGCGTTTTTTTGGGGTTTGATTTGACAGTCGCAGAAAGCAGCAAATTTGTGATCGCCCGAAACAGCAATCAAATCTAATTCCGGCTGATAATTGGCGTCTTGCATCCAATAACGCACGGTTTCCGCATTTAAATCGTGGTGATTCCAGTGATCGATAAATGACTGGTTGAACATTTCTACCCAGGGTTGGATGTCTTGTTCTCCCGATACGTGTGTTAGTGCAAAATCCGCAGGGAATTCCGGCGCGGGAATCGGTTCGGCGAGGGATCGGGCCATTGTCCAAAAATAGCGATCGACTTCAAAGCCCTGTTTCTCTAACAGCCGCATCTCATCGGTTTTGTCCTCACGGCTGTAGGTACGCAATTTTGCCGGCAAATTGCGTTCTTTTCCTACTTCGCGCAGCCGCTTTTCGCCCCATTTAATTATGTCTTTTTCCAAACCTGCGCCGCGCACGTTTGGATGCACGTAAAACCAGAGACAAGCGTCTATTTCCTCTGGCGAATCGGGCATATCTAGGAGTGCTAAACCGATTAGTTTGTAATTACCATCTTCCCACAACTGCACGTCGCGGGCTTGGTCGAGTTTTGGTGCATCAAGTATTAGCTTGAGTTCAGTTGCTGAGACTTCTTCGCCGAGTCGATCGACTGCTTCGCAAGCATCAATCAAATTGGCGATCGCGCACCAGTCAGTTTCGCCCCTGTAGGAGCGTGTTGTCAAGATATTCATAGAAAACTTACAATCCGTAATTTCGGACTGTTCCTGTTAATGGGTATTGGCAAACAAGTACAGTAATTCAGACATTTTGCACAAATGTCAGTAACAGGCTTTCCGGCCTGTTCCACAAGAAATAAATACTCTTGTGGGGCGGGCACACGAGCCCGCATCTAAACTGTTTTTAGTATTTGAAAATGGTGTCGATAAAACTCAGAAACCTGTTTATATCACCCAGGCTTTCAGGTTTTATCTCATAGCGCAATCATAAAAATCGGTTTGCCTTTTTGGGCTAGTTTTGTATGTGAGTCTCAGACTGGAGGAGCGCCCAATGTTCGCAAGCAGCTTCCTCAAAGTTATCAAGGCTGGTGCTTGACTAACTGTTGTTTAAATAAATTTGATGAAGCTAAGTAAAGAAGTTGTCACCCCCACTGGGTAGTTAGTTTTTACTTTTGCTCTGTTTTACAATAAATCCTGTTTCAGGGATTTGTTGCTCCTCCTGTTAACTCGCCCGCTTGGGGGAGAGGAGAAGTTGAACCTATTAAAAAGTGGCCTAGTTCAACTATAACCGCTGCGTTTCTTTTTTGCAAGTTTAATGTAATAGAAGTTCTGTTACTATTAACGGGAGCCTGGATTCGGCAGAAGCACCGCGCTTTTAACCAGCCGTAACTGTAATTTTTATAACATTTTTCCCGGAGTTGAGGATTTAATTTTATCCAAACGTTAAACTAACGTTAAACTGTTTTTTACAGATTAATATGAGGTAAATATGCTCGACAACCTCGATTTAGATATTTCCCTGGATAAAGAAACCTATGATGCCAAGATAGAAATTTTAATGCAACAGTTGCGATCGCTCCAACTGGCCTGCAGGGAAAAAAAATTGCCCGCAATTATCGTGCTCGAAGGCTGGGCAGCCGCCGGCAAAGGCGCGCTGGTAAAAAAAATGGTGGGGTACATGGACCCGCGCGGGTTTGCCGTCCATCCGATTTGGCCGCCGTCAGATGCAGAAATGGGCTATCCTTTCCTGTGGCGGTTTTGGCAGAAACTCCCCGCCCGCGGCAAAATTGGTTTTTTTTACCACAGTTGGTACACTCATCTTTTAGAAGATCGGTTGTTCGATCGAGTCTCCGACGCAGAAGTACCGACAGCCATCCGGCAAATCAACGCCTTCGAGCGGCAGATGGTAGATGACGGCGCCGCAATTGCCAAATTTTGGATTCACCTCAGCAAAAAAGAACTCAAGCATCGGCTCAAAAAACTAGAAGACGACACCTTACAAGCTTGGCGAGTGCGGCCCGAAGATTGGAAACAAGCCAAAAAATACGAAGAATACACAACTTTTGCCGAAGAAATGGTAGCCCAAACCGGCACGGGCCCCGCACCTTGGACGCTAGTAGAAGGCGATTGTCAACGGTGGGCGAGAGTCAAAGTTTTAACGCAAATGGCAGCGACAATTACAGAAGCCTTAGACAGACTGCCGATGCAATCTGCACCTGTGAAATTGCCACCTCAAGAAAGGTTGCAACCCACCGAACCCGACTTGCTGGCCCAAGTAGATTTAACTCAATCGCTGTCGCCCGACGAATACAAACAGCAACTTCGCGAAGAACAAACCCGTTTTGGGAAACTCCAACAAAGCATCTACGAAGAGGAAATCCCCGTGTTAGTGATGTTTGAAGGTTGGGACGCTGCCGGTAAAGGAGGAGCAATCAAACGCTTGACGGACATATTAGACCCCCGCAGTTATATCGTTAATGCCTTTGGGGCCCCGACAGACGAAGAAAAAGCGCATCACTACCTCTGGCGGTTCTGGCGACGGCTGCCAACGGCTGGTAAAATCAGCATTTGCGATCGTAGTTGGTATGGTAGAGTTCTGGTCGAGCGAGTCGAAGGATTTGCCGGCGAACCCGAATGGCGCCGAGCTTATCAGGAAATCAACGAATTTGAGGAGCAACTCACCAGTTTCGGTTGTGTCTTAGTTAAATTCTGGCTGCACATCAGTCCTGACGAGCAACTAAAGCGGTTTACAGAGCGACAAAACAATTCATTTAAACAATACAAACTCACCGACGAAGATTGGCGGAATCGGGAAAAGTGGAATTATTATGAAGTGGCGGTGAATCAAATGATTCAGCGCACCAGCACACCGGCTGCTCCCTGGACGCTAATTGCGGCCGATAACAAGTATTATGCTCGTGTTAAAGTAATTCAAACGGTAACGCAGGCAATTCGGAATCAACTGAAGCGCCGATAAATTGGGATTGGTGAATGGGTAACAGGTAATGGCGAAAAAAAGCAGGCAGGAGAAAGCAGAGTTGAATTGCCAATTTCACCTGCGGCGTGCTCGATTCATTACCAATTATCAATCAACCATTACCAGTTATCAATTACCAATTAACTGTCAGCAATCTGTGACTGGAAGTAGCGGGCTTGCAGCCTGCAACCAATAGTTGATAGCTGATCGGAAGCGAGCATCAGGATAAATGCGATCGGACTGCGTTATTCGCGAAAGTTAAAAACCCACCGATGCCCGTATTTCCTACCGCAGTTAAATTAGCGCTCGTTTCCAAAACTTCTGTACTAATTTATGAAGACACAGAATATTGCAAGATGCCAGAACTGTTAGCTCGCATTCTATTTCTATTCCTCCTGTTCTCACTGCTCAGATCGTGGTGGGAGCAATCAGGGGGCAAAGACAATCCATTATTAGATCGGCTGCGCGTTTTGCTGCTGATCAGCCTTTTGATTCTAGCTTTTTTTGCGCCAGACACCCCGGTCGGAGCAGCGATTTTCGGCCTAATAGCCTTCTTCTTTAAGCCGCTGGGTTTTTCAATCACGCTGCTGGTGATTGCATCGGCGCTGATCACGAACGGGGGCATCCGCAACCCGGCGCCGAGAATGATCCTGGCAGCGCTGCTAGTTTTGATCCTTTCGAGTATGCCAGTTGTCGCTTACTGGTTCGCCGAACAAGCAGAACGGGACGCCGCCGCGGCTGTCCGCACAGTTTGCTGCGACGAAACCGCAGCGGCGATCGTCCTGCTGGGCAAGGGAACCACTCAGCCTCACATCCCCAACCGAGTGGCAATTCAACTAACAGATACAGGCAATCGCTTGCCCTATGCTGCCGTTTTGTACAGAAAACAACTGGCACCTATGGTCATCGTTACCGCTGGTCCGAGGCCCGAGTTGGAGGGTTATGTTGGCGAAGCTAAGGATATCGAGACTTTGCTGGCAAACAACATGGGCGTGCCGCGCAGCAGTATCGTTCTCGACGATAACGGCAGCAACATACGCACCAGCGCTGAAGAGGTGAGAAAAATACTCGACAGCCGTGGCGCCCCGCGCAAAGTAATCCTGGTAACATCTGCGATTCAGATGCGCCGTGCCAGCCTCGCTTTTGCGAATATGGGAATCCAGGTGATTCCTAGGGCTACCGACTTCTACACTTTTCAACCCACCTCACGAGGGAAATCCAATAGACTCCGCTTAGACGCGGGAGATTTTTTGCCTAGTGCAGAAGCTTTGGTAACTACGACGCGAGTATTCGATGAATATTTCGGGTCTTTCTATTACTATTTGCGTGGCTGGCAGGCTCCCAGAGCTTAAAGTGGCAAGTTGCTGGTGTTTTTCTTAGGCAACAGCGACTGCTCCCCAGATTGGTTTAAAATCTGATGAGAATGAGACCTTTGTGGGGAGCTGTATTTTCTCATTCCGGCGGGGTCGCCGACAATCAAGTTTGCCATGACTGCAAACAATACCCAAAAGATAACTGGCTCCCACTTGGATTTTTGGGGCGGTGCTTCTGGGGTTGTGACAGATTCAACGTTGACTTTGATATCTAGTTTGCCTTCAATTTCTTTGCCTTTGAGAACTCCCTCCTTGCACACACCCTTAAAAATCATTGGAGCGGGCTTTGGTGCTTCTGCTTTCGCTTCATCTGCCATTTTTTTATCCTGGTTTGGGTAGATCCGGTTGGATAGTACATTCTTAAAGGTTCGGGGGTTTTCCGGACAGGATTTTGCGAACTCTGAAAGAATTAAGTTAAATATGCACCCCGCCCCTTACTGGGGCTTAAACATAAGAATCTGAAGGCATTTCAAGCTAGGGCTTGTTTGTTTTGGCTAGCAGCGTTGCCTTGAAGCTGCTACTTATATATCGGGGTGAAGGGGAGATTTTTATGCAAAGTACAGGTTTTTTATGAAAAATTTATTTGCTCCCGGCTGGCTGAAACGTCAATAGCCTGAAGTTCGAGCTTGGTTTATCTCCCCGAACAAACCCAATTTCTTCCCGCAGCGGGTCCAAGTGATGCAATTCGGTTAATAAACCGGGTTTCCGGCTCAACATCGCGCCAGGAATGTCAATCTAAAATTTCAAATGAGCGAAATAATCGAGAGTGCAAATATCCACAAGCAAATTATCTGGCCTGCAACCCGAACAACTGCAAGTTTGGGCAAAAGAGGCAATAAATCGCAGTAAATCCGGTCAAATCCCTACCTACATACCTCTCCTTGCGCGAGCAGACAGACAAAGGTTTGCCGTGCAAATGCGGGCAATTGACGGTCAAATTTTGAGTTGGGGTAGTATTGCTCAAACATTCCCGCTGATGAGTGTAATCAAGCCCTTCGTGCTGCTTTATTTGCTGTGCGAATTGGGCGAAAAAGCGGTATTTGACTGCGTTGGCTGCGAGCCTTCGGAACTGCCTTTCAATTCTTTAACTCAACTCGAAATAGACCAAGGGAAGCCGAGAAATCCGATGATTAATAGCGGGGCGATCGCCCTAGCGTCTTTGATTCCCGGTCAAAATGCTGTGGCGCGCTGTCAAAACTTGCGAACTTGGCTGAATCAACAGGCAAACAGTCAGTTATTTGTTGACGAGTTAATGCTCGATTCAGTGAAAAAAAAACCGAATCAAAATAATTGGAATCTCGCCTTAAAAATGGTAGAATCGGGTTATATTCAAAATGCGGAAATTGCTTTAGAAACCTACAATCGCGTCTGCTGTTTGTCGGGAACTGTGGAGGATTTAGCTAAGCTGGGGATGGTTTTGGTAAATAGTGGCGATCGAGCAATGGGGGAAAACTGCCGTACTGTCAAAGCACTGATGGCAACTTGCGGTTTGTATGAAGCATCGGGTCGCTTTGCGCTGCGGGTGGGACTGCCGGCTAAGTCGGGAGTTAGCGGGGCAATGCTCTCGGTAATTCCGGGTCAAGGTGCGATCGGCTTTTACAGTCCGCCCTTGGATAAAGACGGAAATTCGGTCGGCGGCTTATTTCTGTTAGAACAAATAGCTAAAACTCTGCGACTAAGCGTGTTTGATTAGATTGGTCAATCGATTTTAGATTTTAGATTTTAGATTTTAGATTAAAGAATTGAAGCATTGACCCCACGGATAAATTCGGCGGCTTGTTTATCGGATACAGGTTTTTTATTTCTCCACGGATGAATCCGGGGGCTTGTATCCTGGATGCTTTCGGTCAGTTGTCAGTAGTCATTAGGAATGTCTAATGGGCAATTGGGAATGTCTAATGGGCAATTGGGAAAAAGGTAATTTTCCCTACTGACAACTGACAACTGACAACTGACAACTGACTAATGCTTTTCACCCAAAATAGCATAAACCACAGTCTCTTGTCTTTTGCCGCGCAATTGAATTGATCCTACTTTTTGGCCTTCGTAGCGATCGCGCACGTAAGCAAAAGTCCTCCCCGTCACCAACAAATTAAAAGGACTGTCAGAAACAATTTCCTTATTCATAGCCTCCAATCTAGCAGCAACGTTGACAGCATCGCCGATCACAGAATAATTCAAACGCCGGGAACCGCCGACGCTGCCAGCAACTAACTGTCCGGTATGCAAACCAATGCCAAACTTAATTAAAGGTTTGCGGTCAATTCTAAGCTGCTGGTTAATTTCGTGCAGCTTTTCGTGCATCGCAATGCAAGCCGCAACTGCATTCAAAGCATCTTGTTGAATTTGTCGATATTCGGTATGGCAAAAAGGCACCCCAAAAACTGCCATAATTGCATCACCGATGTATTTATCTACAACGCCGCCGTGATCCATAATACAGTTGGTCATCGCTTCCAAATAATTGTTCAACCAGGTGAGCAGATCCCGCGGCCGCATTTTTTCGGAAATAGAAGTAAAACTACGAATATCCATAAACAGCACCGTTGCTGTAAGTTCTTGAGGTTCGAGTTCTCCCTGTTCAAATATCTCAGCTTTGCGTTCCCAAATAAGCTGAGCTGTCTCCGGAGCGACGTGCTTTTCAAATAACCTCATCAACTGCTGCTTTTCGTGCTGTTCCCGCAGTTGCAAAGCAGTGCCAGATAAAATGAGGGTGCCGATGGGTGCGGCAATCGGAACCCACCAAAAAAAGAAGCCAAATAGCAAAGCAGCAGCCACAATCCAAACAAGAGGCAAACCGAGAGCGATCGCAATTCTCTCTTTAACACCTCGCTTGCACAGAACCAAAGCGGTAAGCGGGCCAATCCCCAACAATAACAAAATTTCTACCAGTACCGGCAGGCGCTGCAGCAAGCGTTGATTGAGCAAATTGTCAACCAACGCTGCATATAAATAAACCCCAGCCGTAGTCTTGTTGAGAGGTGAAGATATGGGGTCGAAACCCGTAGCAACTATGCCCACTAAAACTAACTTATTGGTCAGAGCGTCTGCGGGAATTCTACCTTCTACGACATCAACAAAAGCATAGGTAGATAGATTTTCTGTTTTCCCCGGCCAGTTAATCCAAACTTTTTTTTCCTGCTTATTTTTTGACTGTGGAAGCAATACTGGATCTTGGGGATTAGCAGCATTGTACCTGTGAGTCATTGCTAAACCGAAATTAGGAATCCCCTTGAGAAAGATTTTTGACTCGCGGGTAATACCGTCGCTATCGGCTTCTTGCCCGATGTGGCCGACACCTGCGGCGGCTGCTTTTAAAGATGCTATGGGTTCTTCTTTGATGGTTCTAGGGAGTACAACTTTGCCGTTGGCGGCAATTGCTGCGGCTAAAATATCATCTTTCGGACTTGGATCGAGGAAAAGAATGTCAAAACCAACTGCTGTAGGGGGAGATTTTTTCAGTGCTTCTAGCAGTTGGGCGTAGCGGTTGCGGGGCCAAGGAAATTGACCGTATTCTTGCAAGGAATGCGGTTCGATCGCAATTACTACAATTCTCTGATCCCATCCCGGATTTGGAAAAATTCCCGATTCTCGAATTTGAAATAGCGTTTTGTATCCCAAATATTCAAGGGGTTTCCACATTCCCACTTGCATCATGGCGACAGACATTATACCTACTACTGCCCCTGTCATCCAGGGAGGGTTTGTAGCTATATATTGCCGCAGGCCGAGCAGTTGATTTTGTTTGAGATTACCAATCCATTCTTTGAACTTCATGCAATTATTTTGACGGAATCATTGACATTCGAGTCCGACCTTGGAGAGGAGTTATATCAATCCTTGGAGGAGTCGTAAATTTTTTACCCCACCCCCACCCTCCCCTTATCAAGGGGAGGGAGTAATAAATTCACACATGATGGGAGGATTGCTATATATCAATTCCGGTTGCACTCCTGTTGATTGTTAACTGTTAACTGTTGACTCTTGACTCGGTATCGAAAAACTGAATGGTTGAGTGTTAACTGTTGACTCGATTTTATTATTCCGATGCAACCGGAACGCATATTAGAGTTATGAAGTCTTACAATACCGTAATGGCGAAAGGTTAACGCCAAGTTTCTTTATTTTGACTAATTTGTTGGGCATCTAAATTATTTTTGTAGGCTGGCGGGACACCTCACAATAATTGCATTAAACTTGACTTTAAGATTTAGACGCGGCTGGGCTTACGAAGTTTCACCGCGAAATGCTTCGCCCCTACACGAAATAATCAACTCAAATAAAACTTACGATCTAACTCAGATCCTCAGAGATTGGCCGCGCCATTTGCTCTGAGAGAGGTTGTTTAGGGAACGGCGAGGCTGTAGTGCCGTTCTGTGACTGACGGCCCTCGCACTACGATTTGGAGGCGGCGGCTTGGAGGTAAAATTCCTTGGATTTTGAAGTTGCCATTTCGATCGCTCTTAATCTCTTCGTTGTTGACATAAACTGTGTCGATCGGGTTAATTTGACCGCTGAGGCGATAGATATTGCCGCTAAATCTCAACAACCTGCGGACTTTAAGTTGAGCTAGGCGAGGGCTGGCGGAGGGCGCCACGGGCGAGGTTAGAGGGAAAATAGTCGTGGCGTTACCGCTGTTGACAACTACTTCCGAGTCGGTGTTGCCGGATACTACGACTGCACCTTCAATCGTTTCGACTGCGGTTTTGCCTCCGGCGACGCTGACGCCAAAGGAGGTGCCGCGGACTCCGGCAACGCCTTCTGGGGTTTCAACCCTGACTGGGGCGGTTTTGGCAGAACTTTTTTGTTGGGCAATTTGACTGGATTTGCCGAGTCCGCTGAAGGTATTGAGGGCGACTATTTGGTTCGGCGGGATAATTGTTGAGGTGTTGGCTGCGGGAGTTGTCGCAGCATTTCTGCCGATCGACAACCTGACTCGCCCCCTGCTGACAAAAATCGCTGTGTCTTTTTCGCCACCTGCACTGCTTGACAAACTGGATATCCTGACTGCGGTTTTTTCGGAAACTTCCACCACGCCGATGTTGTTGTCGATGCCTAAACGGGCTGTGGAATTGGGGCCGGTGATGATTTCGTCTCCGGGGGCGAGTAGCCGATCGCCCACGACCGCTGGCCGCCCTTTAAAGCTGACTGTACCGCGAATTTCTTCTATTTCGAGCGATCGTCCCGTCGCTGTTCCCTGAGCCTTTATCGTCTCTGCTGGGGATGAATTCGCTGCCACTGTTGCCGGATTTTTTGGAGATTTTGAGTCGGTTGGCAATGCTGGCACTCCATCTACCGAGATAATTTTAGTAGCGATCGACGGCTGTTTGGGGGATGGAGAGAGCGGACTGGCGATCGTCGCACGACCAAGCTGCAGACTGGCGAACACAGCCAAGGACAAACTTAGGAGCGGAATTTGGGTCGATCGCCCACAGGTAAAAATTTTATTCATAATTTCAATTTTGTCATATTGAAGTTTCTAGACTTCCTTTCCTGTATCACACACCCTAAATCCGGCAATCGTTCCATTTTTTATGCCGTAACACAGCAGCAAAAATAAACTTTATCAGCCTGAAAGTTTAGCATTAAAACTTATTTTTTTGGTCAGATTTTAGTAAACTGTTACAACATGGCACTTTACTAAAATCTGACCTTCGCGAAATTTGGCAAACCAGACTCAAAGGCTTTTACAGCATGAAATTTCGCCGTTGTCAACGTCAGAGAGGGCAGATTTATATATAGCAAACATAAAATTAATTACTGCTTTTGAATGTCTTTTGGCTTCTGCCTGAAGGATGACTAATTGGGGAGAAATCCTGTAGTTGTGGCAATTAATAAAAAACTTATTTTTGCGACTCAATAAAAAATAATTATCTAAGTGGTGAACAGCCTCTGCCAGTGGAGCTTGCCGCTGTGGAACATTATGAAGCAAACCCAAGCGAATCAGGGTAGACGATCGACAAACTCCGACTAGAATACCGTTTTTTAGGGAAAGTTAGGGGAAATTTCGATGGAAAATCCTAGGGAGCGATCAACGGAGGGTGTTGCTGTTCCGAAGTAGACGCCAAACTGTAAAATAAACGGTTGTATATAGGTTATATAGAGCAGGAGAATAATTTCCGTGGCAATAGAAGTAGGTCAGAGAGTGAAGGTGCGCCGTCTCAGAGATCGGATACCTCCAAATATAGTGGGCAAGATAAAGCAGAATCCCGTAGGCACTGTTGACGGATTTAGAATGGTTGACGGTAGCGGAGTAGGCGTGGTTGTCAAGTTTGACGGTTTTTCGACTTGGTTCTTTGAAGATGAGCTAGAACCCGTTTAGCAGATGTTGAAGGAAGAAGGAAGAAGGAAGAAGGAAGAAGGAAGAGGAAAAATTTTCCCAATTCTTCCCCTCTCCGACTCTCCCACTCTCCCACTATCCTCTTCCTCCACTCTCCCCCCTCCCCCACTCTGGCTGAAGGTTGCGCTTAAATGTTAAAGAGTAAGCTTTGGCAGTGAGAACAGAAAATGGCTTTGATTTTGACATTTTTGGGCAAAGGCGGCACTGGCCGCAGTACGATCGCGATCGCAACAGCTAAAAAATACGCGGCTCAAGGCAAGCGAGTTCTGCTGCTCGGCCAAGATCCGGGCCCTGCATTGGGCATTCTGCTAGGGACTCCCCTGACTCTCAGCCCCCAGGAAATCGCCCCCAACCTCAAAGCAGTTCAGGTGCAAAGCGCGCCGCTGCTAGAACGCAGGTGGGACGAAATTAAACAACTAGAAGCTCAATATGTCCGTACTCCGTTTTTCAAGGAGATTTACGGTCAAGAATTAGGAGTGTTACCGGGAATGGACAGCGCGCTGGCGTTGAACGAACTTCGGGAATACGACGACAGCAAACAATACGATGTAATTGTTTATGACGGCAATGGCGGCATGGATACGCTGCGGATGCTGGGAATGCCGGAAATTCTGAGTTGGTACATCCGCAGGTTCCGTCAAGTTTTGGTAGATTCGGATTTGGTGAAAGCGCTTTCACCTTTTATTCAACCGGTTGTCAGTACCGTGTTGACTGTGGATTTGTCGGGAGACAATGCTTTTCAATCTACTAAGCAAGTCGATAATCTTTTGGATAAGGGTAAGGAAACGCTGGCAGATCCCAACCGCACGGCGGCTTTTTTGGTGACGACTGGGGATGCAAGTGCGATCGCAACTGCCCGCTATCTTTGGGGAAGTTCTCAACAAGTTGGCTTGACTGTGGGCGGTGTCATTGTTAATCAAGCATCGGTTACAGAAGCTATTACTGCGGAGTTTGATCCTTTGACGGCTGTTTCGGTTCCGGCGCACAGTGACAATAATTGGCAGCCGCTAATTGATGCTTTGCCCGATTTTTCTCAGGCCGCAAAAGCTCCTCAACCCATTAACATAAACATTGCACAGCGTCTAGTTAGTTTGTTTTTGCCTGGGTTTGACAAGAAAGAAATTAAATTGATTCAATCGGGGCCGGAAGTGACGATCGAAGCGGGCGATCAGCGGCGCAATATTTTGCTGCCTCCGGCGCTAACTGGGAAGTCTGTTACTGGTGCTAAGTTCCAAAACGGTTACTTGATTATTTCTTTTTAGGGTAAGGAAGAAGATATTTTGTAGTAAGGACTTTAGCAGAGGTAGGGACACGGCAATGCCGTGTCCCTACGGCACGAGTATCATGTCTCGTTGATTCGCGATCGTATAATTTGTGCGATCGTAGGGGCGGGTTTTAGCAACCATAATCGCCTGAAAAAAACAATCTCAAAAACCCGCCCAACCCAACAAACAATCGAAATGTACATTCCGATTGACCGTGGGTGGGGGCGGGTTTTTATAGATCGTGGGTCATCGTTATATATTATTCGTAAAACCCGCCCCTACCGCAACGTACATTCAACCTCAAAATCTGCTACAATCTCCAGCAACATCTCACCCACCCAGCCAATGTTCCGACAAATTTGGCAACGCATCCTCAACCTGTGGCGGCAAATTCAGCGACATTTCCGCAAACCAGCACCCCCACCGCCAAAGCCAACTCCGATTCGCACTTTTGGGGAATACGAACAGAAATTTTTGCAACTGTTAGAGGGTGTTGAACAAGGCTGGAGTCGGGGCGATATTAAAGGCTTTTTAATCAGCAGCAAAATCAATGATGCTGAGTGGGAAAACTGGCTGCAAGAATTTGGAGAAAGGTTGCTGGTATCCCCGGAAACGAATTTAGAATTGGGTGGGCGAATGGTGCGGCTGGGTGAAATGAATTGCGGGAAAATTAGTGAGGTGGCTGGCAATATCGGCAGGGAAGTGTTGGCTGGGGAGAGTTTGAATCGGAAGGATGAGGAAGGGCGATCGGTTATAAGTGAAAATACAGATGATTCATCCGCTGCTAACCAAGGCGACTCAACGTCGCAGTCAGAATGTAGAGGGAAAAAAGTCAGTCAAGAAGTAGAAGAATTATATAAGCAAGGAGTCGCTCGCTATGAATTGGGATATTTAGAAAGCGCACTTGATTGCTATGACAAAGTTATAGAAATTAAGCCTGACTTCCACGAAGCTTGGATTAATCGCAGCTTCGTGCTAGATCGATTAGGTCGTTATCAAGAAGCAACAATCAATTATTACACAGCAATAGCACTTCAATCTGGCAACAAGAAGGTTTTGCTTTATTATTGGCATGAGCGAGGATATGAATTAGCAAATTTAGGCCGCTACAGTGAGGCGATCGCAGCCTTCGAGAAAGCCTTAGAAATTGACCCCAAATTCCACATTGCCTGGAACAACCTGGGCAATGCCCTAAAAGAGTTGGGCCGCGACCGTGAGGCGATCGCAGCCTACAATAAAGCCTTAGAAATTGACCCCAAATTCCACTTTGCCTGGAACGGACTGGGCATTGCCCTAACAGAGTTGGGCCGCAGCAGTGAGGCGATCGCAGCCTACAAGCAAGCCTTAGAAATTGAACCCAAATTCCACTTGGCCTGGTACAATCTGGGCAATGCCCTAAATCATTTAACCCGTTACACAGAGGCTATCGAAGCCTACGAGATAGCCTTAAAAATTGACCCAGAATACCCTAGAACTTGGCTCGAATTGGGCAATGCCCTAAGAGAGTTGGAGCGTTACACAGAGGCGGAAGCGGCCTTAAAGCAAGCTTTAGAAATTGACCCCAAATACCATATTGCCTGGAGCAACCTGGGCAATATTCTAAAATATTTGGGTCGGTACAAAGAGGCGATCGCAGCCTTGGAGAAAGCCTTAGAAATTGACCCCAAATACGTCTTTGCCTGGAACGGGCTGGGCGCTACTTTTAATGATTTGGGCGGGGGAAAAGAGGCGATCACAGCCTTCGAGAAAGCCTTAGAAATTGATCCCAAATCTCACATTGTCTGGAGCAACCTGGGCACTACCCTAACTAATTTTAGTCACTACAGTGAGGCGATCGCAGCCTTCGATCGAGCCTTAGTAATTACAGGCGATCAATACTGGGAAGCTTGGACAAATCGAGGTGGGGCATTTTTCAAATCTGGGCGCTACATTGAAGCCATTCAAAACTGGGATGAAGGCTTACAGAAATATCTCCCCAGCAACCGCGACTATCGCCTCGCTTGCGGCAATTTGCACCATCAAAAAGGCCAGGCACACTACATAAACGGCAAACAAACAGCCACTTATTTTGAATCTTTCCACAAAGCCAAAGCCAGCTACGAACAAGCCCGCGAATTTTTGAAATCACCCCTCATCCCAGAAACTTATTTAGAAGTATTGCAAGGCTTAATTACCGTCTGCCGCAGCTTGGGAGATGCCAAAACCACAAAGTACCTTACCGAAGCTACTACTGTCTTAGAAAATTTAATTTTAGACAATGAAACTCACCCGGAAATAAAAATGCGACTCCAGCGCAAGTTTGCCGGACTTTACCAGTTAGAAGTCGATACTCTCGTTCAGTCTGGCAACAAGGTAAATGCACTGGAAAAAGCCGAAGCCCGGAAAAACTTTTGCCTGCAATGGATGCGCTCAGGTTGGCAAAACCACACCGAAAGCCCGACTTATCCCCAAATCCGAGACTTACTGGCAAACAACACCGAAACGGCGATTATTTACTGGCATCTCAGCCCACTTTCCCTGACTGCTTTTATCATTACCCTAGAAAAGTTTGAAGTTATTTCCACACCTCTGTGCGACTTATTCCCAAAGAACAACAGTCAGAGTTTAGAAAAATGGCTGAAAAACTGGAAAACCAGCTATCAAACTTATGGCAAAACTACCAGCAAACAGCAAAAAAAAGAATCCCATCCCTGGCGCGAGTCAATGACAGCGCAATTGCAAAAACTGGCTGACATTCTCAAAATTCCCGAAATTTGTACGCACCTCACCAATCTCCAACACTTAATCTTAATTCCCCACCGTGACTTGCACCTGCTGCCACTGCACTTTTTATTCTCCGATAATCTTTTCACTATTACTTATCTGCCCAGCATCCAAGTTGGGATAGACAGACTAGACAGAAAACCCTCACCTTCAATGTCTCTGCTGTTGGTAGAAAGCCCCGATCCATTACTTTTTGCTGAAATAGAAGCGCCCGCGATCGCGAATTTTCACCTTAATTGCAATACCATCTCCAGTTCACAAGCTACCACAGACAATCTTAAAGAAGCTCTGCAACAAGCTGCTGACATATTTCATTTTACAGGTCACGCCTACCACAACACAAAACAGCCCTCCCAGTCAGCGCTAATCCTGAAAAACAAACAGCCCCTAACTTCACAAGAAATCGCCCAATTCGATTTAAAAAGCTATTATCTAATCTGCCTTTCCGCTTGCGAAACCGGCATAACAGGAAAAGAAGAACTCATAGATGAATTTGTCGGTTTAGCCAGCAGCTTTTTAGCTGCGGGTGCTGTTTACGCCCTCAGCACTCTTTGGATAGTTGATGAGATATCTAGCGCTTTAATGATGATTCGATTCTATCAAATTCTCAACCAACAGCGTTGCCAAAATAAGTTGCATCCGGCACTAGCCCTCAAAGAAGCGCAAAAATGGCTCCGAACTATTACTTACAGCGAACTATCCAACTGGTATCTGGAATTGTCTGAAATAACGAAAGACAATTCCGGTTGCAGTAAAGATTTGAGAGACGAAGCTAACCTCATCCGCAGAGATCGTGCTAAAATTGAATCTGACAAACCTCCTTATGCCGATCTCTACCACTGGGCAGGTTTCACAATTACTGGTAAAGTTAATCCCTAACTTCCAAACCATCGACTATTATGAAAGAAAGAGATATTATTAGGCTGCAAGCCCTTGGCGCTGCTTTAGCTAAACTAGATTCATCTGTCCAGCTTGGCGAGTTGGAAGAGAATATAAGTCGTCTGATATTGGCTTTAGAAAAATTAGCCGAAGCAAACCAAACTCTGAACGAAATTTACACAAAAGAACGCCTCGACTTAAAAGAGCAGTACCAAGCAAAATCAAAAGACAAACGATACCAGCCGACAAGTGACAGCATTTACAGCAGGGATGCTGCAAATTTAAGCCCTTCCTTTCCTCAGCCGCCAGAAGAAAGGGAAAATCCCTCTGAAATAGCTAAAGCCTTTGATAATTTAATTGCATCTTTTAATAAAATCAAAAGCCTGTACGCGGTTGAAAACCCCCTAGAAAGTTTTCAAATCATCATCGAACAAGAAGCGATCGCACCTTTGATTCTAGAAGGTTACGATCGCATTCTAGCGATATTTCCTACGGCAAGATTAGGCTTGGAAGTGAAAACAGATCCAGAAATTGCCAACTGGCGATCGCTGTGGATTACCATTTACACCAAACTCGAAGTCGATGAAGCTTTTGCAAAGTTAAAAAATCTCGATCGCACTTGGTGGCTAGACGCGAGTCTTGTCATTCCTAACAATATACTAAACATTGACTTGGGGTGGGAATGAAATTCGATTGGTCAGAATACTTTAATTTAGCAAAAGAGCTAGCTGAAGCCAGTGAAGAAGCAAAATTGCGTTCTGCTGTGAGTAGAGCCTATTATTCTGCGTTTTGCCTAGCACGGAATTACTTGCGCGACATTGAACAAGATCCCAGACTCTCGCGCAATAAAACTTATGATATCAATGTCCATCAATATGTAGCTGATGTATTTATTCACAATCAATCAAAATCTCAGACAATGATAGAGATAGGCAAAGATTTAAGTCGATTGAGAAAAATGAGGAATAAAGCTGATTATGAAGATACTATATTTAACTTACAAAAAGAAGCGAGAACTGCGTTAATGCTAGCTCAGAATATTATTTCAGCGTTAAGTAAGTTAACTCAATAATCCCAGAAATGGGAATAGACCCCAATCAATTGTAATTGCAACTCGTACAAAAACCCGGTTTATTCAATAAACCGGGTTTTTTAAGACAGCTAACTAACTTTTACCGTTACCGTTTCCATTGCCGCCAGTCGTTAGCAAAACCCGCTTAGCTAAAGGTTCCGGCACTTCTTGCAATCGATCGAACTCCCAATTAAAAAATCCAACTCCCATTGTCTGCGATCGCAATTCTACGATCAAATTCTGCATTTCTGCGATCGGCAAATAAGCAGAAACTGCATCCCATCCCTTCCAGCCTTTTTTACCTTCGTAGCCGAGAATTTGGCCGCGGTGTCCGCTGACCAACTGCAACACCTTTGATGTACACTCGTTCGGAGCGCAAATTTCAACTTTGGCGATCGGCTCCAGCAATGCCGGTTCGCACTTGGCCATTCCCTCCTGCATCGCCAAACGCGCCGCTTGCTTGAAAGCTTGTTCGGAACTGTCCACAGAATGGTAGGAACCGTTCGTCAGCGTCACCGCTACGTCTACCACCGGGAAACCCAGCGGGCCGCGATCCAAATACTCGCGGACTCCCACTTCCACGCCGGGAATGTACTGTTTTGGGACGACGCCGCCGACTATTTTGTCGGTGAAATTGAAGCCTTCTCCTCGTGGCTGCGGTTGAATGTCGAGGTACACGTCGCCGAATTGTCCGTGTCCCCCGCTTTGGTGTTTGTAGCGCCCGTGGATGGAAGATGCAGGTTTGCGGATGGTTTCTTTGTACGGCACTTGCGGTAAGTGAGTTACCATCGGCAAATTATACTTGCGGCGCAACCTGTCTAAGGCTACTTTCAGGTGGATTTCGCCTTGACCCCAAAGTATAACTTCGTGAGTGTCGCCGTGCTGTTCCCAGACTAAAGATGGGTCTTCTTCTAGCAATTTAGCTAAAGCGGAGCTCAGCTTAACTTCATCGTTGCGCTTTTCTGGGACGATCGCCAGTGCGTAGACAGGCGGGATGATTTCGGCTTTTGGCAATTCCTCCTCCGAACCCAGCGTATCGCCTGTTTTCAAGCCTTCTAGCCTTCCCACAGCCACAATTTCCCCGGCGCTGACGGATTGCAAACTTTGCGTTTGCTGGCCGGTCAAGCGGTACAAACCGTTAACTCGAAGGCCGTTCAAAATTGCTCCGTCTGCCAGCGTCCCCCGCCACATTCTCACTAACGATACTTTGCCTCCCTGCGGCGTGTAATAGGTTTTGAGGATTTGAGCCAGAACTTTGTTTTCACTTTGTATAATGCCACGGCGATCGGCTGTAGTTTCCGGTGTCGGCGCTTCCCTCAGCAACGCTTCCAGCAGAGGCCGCACGCCGAAATCTTGTTCGGCGATGCCGATGAATACTGGCACAATTAAATCTGCGCCTAATTCCATCTTTAAATCGCGGGTAATTTCTTCAACGTCGGGATTGATTTCTTCGAGCAATTCTTCGAGTAAATGGTCGTCAAAATTCGCCAATTCTTCGAGCATTTGCTGCCGCGCTGCGCTTTCTTGTGCTTTGAGGTGTTCTGGAAGCGGGACGGGATCTGCGGCGGCGCCCGGATGGTAGTGGTAAGCTTGTTCGGTTACTAAGTCGATAAAACCGATGATTTGTTCGTTTTTGCCGATCGGATATTGGTGAGGTACGATCGGTCTACTGGAAACTGATTTGAGCGCGTCGATCACCTCGGTGAAGTTGGTGCCGCAAGTAGTTTCGTCTGTGTAAGCTCGATCGATCTTGTTGATGAAAACTAGGTGGGGAATTTCCCAATCGTCGAGGAATTTAAACAGGGGTGCGAGGGTTAAAGTGCGATCGGCAACGGGTTCGCAAACAATTATCGCCGCATCCACACCAATCAGCGCATTGTAAGTTTCTTGGACAAATTCTACCGAACCCGGACAGTCGAGAAATGTGAAGCGGACGCCTTCATATTCAGCGGTGGCGGCGTTTACTTCTACGCTCATTTGGCGATCGCGTGCTTCCGGCGAACTATCACCTATTGTGTTGCTATCCTTGGCATTACCTTTGCGGGTAATTGCCCCTGTCACCGATAACAAACTTTCCAGCAGTGCGGTTTTACCGCTTAAATAAGGGCCAACAATTGCAACGTTCCGCGTGGCCCCAATGACTTTTTCGTTCATATTGCCTCCAACAGAAAACTTGTTTTCTATTGCTCTTGGTGCAATCAGTTCTCTACCATTTTCTAGACTTTTTCTAGGTTAATTTTTATTGCAGTTTCGAGCAATTTCAGATTTGGGTATGATTCTATACTTTTGACGCTAGCTTATTTTGAGTGACGCAAACACAAATTGTAGTTTTTCTTAATATTTTTTTTAATTTTTAACCGCAGATGAAGGGAGATTAACGCAGATGAACGCAGATAAGAGTCTCGTTCCCAGGCTCTGCCTGAGAACACATTTCTAGAGGCTCTGCCTCGATTTAATCGCGGTTTTTTCGTGTTATCTAATTTCTCAGCAGTCGCAAACCGCTTAAGGTTACTATTACTGTAGAGCCTTCGTGACCGATGACGCCGAAAGGCATGGTGATATTTCCGAAAAAATTAGCCGCCAATAATAGGACTATGCAACTGAGTGCAAAAACAATGTTTTGTTTGACAACTTTTTGAGCGCGGCGGCCTAAACTAATTGCTTTAGCTAGTTGCTCTAATTTATCTGCCATTAATACTATATCAGCAGTTTCTAAAGCAACATCGCTGCCGGAAATCCCCATCGCAATGCCCACGGAAGCTTGAGCGAGGGCGGGGGCGTCGTTGATGCCGTCTCCCACCATTGCTACAGTTTGATACTGGGTTTGCAGTTGTTTAATTGCCTGCACTTTGTCTTCTGGCAAAAGTTCGGCGTACACTTCTTTGATGCCTAATTGACGGGCGATGTGTTGAGCTGTTTGCTCGTTGTCGCCGGTTAGCATAATTATATGTTCTACGCCTAATTTTTGCAAGCGTTTTACCGTTGCTGCTGCTTCGGGGCGGATGGTATCTGCTACTGCAATGATTCCCAAAAGTTCATCGCTTTTTGCCACCCAAACAACTGTTTTACCTTCTGCTTGCAACTGCTGGCTGATTTGAGTCAATTCGGAAGTTGCTTCGACAAAAGTGGCTTTACCAACGGCAATAATTTGATTGTTGACTTTGCCGACAATTCCTTGACCGATTTTTGCTTGTACATCGGTAGCGGTTGACAATTGTAACTGTTGCTGGTGGGCGGCGCTGACAATTGCAGAGGCGATCGCGTGTTCGGAATGAGCTTCTAGGGCTGCTGCCAATTGCAGAACTTCTGTTTCAGTATATCCGGCTGCTGGTACAATTTGGATAACTTCAGGTTTTCCCGTGGTGAGAGTTCCAGTTTTGTCAAAGGCGATCGCCCTGACTTTACCAATCATCTCTAATTGCGCGCCACTTTTAAACAAAATCCCCTGTCTCGCCCCGTTAGCAATTCCCGAAAGCAGCGCCGGCATAATCGAAGCCATCAGCGCGCAGGGAGATGCGACTACTAGGAAAATCAGCGCCCGATAGATTGTCTCTTCCCAATTCCAGCCCAAAACAAAGGGCGGCAAAGTTGCCAGCAGCAAGCCTAAACCGACAATTAATTTAGCATAACCGCGCTCGAATTTTTCCACAAACATTTGAGAAGGCGGCGCTGCTGTTTGCGCTTCTTGAACCAGCCGAATCACTCGCTGAATCAAGCTGCTTTCTGGAGTTTTATGCACTTCGAGTTTCAGCGCGCCGACACCGTTAATTGTACCTGCATAGACTTCATCGCCCCTGGTTTTTTCCACGGGCATGGATTCGCCGGTAATCGAGGCTTGATCGATCGCACTGTAGCCTTCAATAATTATCGCATCTGTGGGGATGATTTCTCCGGGCTTGACTAAAATGCGATCGCCAATTTCCAATTTGTCGATCGCAACTTCCCGTTCCCCGCCGTACATTACCACCCTAGCAGTATCCGCAGTCAAACTCATCAAACTGCGGATGCTGCGTTCAGTCCGCTGCATAGCATAACCTTCAAGCGCGCCGCTAATTGCAAAGATTAAAATCAACACCGCACCGTCAACAATTAAATGATATTCTTGCCGCCACAGCCCCAAACCGGCCGCGCCCAAAGCAGCGACAATCATTAACAAATCTACATCTAATTCGCGTTCTTGAAAAAGTGTAGTTAAGCCTTCGCGGGTGCTGGAATAGCCACCGATAACATAAGCCGCGGGCAAGATTAACACGGCTACACCCAGCCAGCCGAATTGCAGGGCTAGCGAACCCAAGATTACTAGAATTCCGCACAGGGCGGCAGTCACAGCATCTGGATGTTCTTGGGCGATACGCCAGAGGCGAGAAATGGGGAGGGAATTGGGAGTCATTGGGGAAATTGATGGGGTAGATGACTCCTTTACCCTAAACCTTGACATTAGTGTCAATGTCAAGCTTTTGGCCCGGACTCCTTTCGGGTAGGAAAACGGCACTGCTGTGTCCTGTATTTCCTAGAATTGAAAACCCCTATCAACTGTCGGTAAAGTCGATCGCACTCAAAACAAGTTCTACCCTGGTATCTGTCCCAATCGAGCCCTCAATTCATCAGCCGATAACTGAGGCAGTTGTTGTAACAACAATGTCAATTCTTCGACAGGTAAAGCCAGTAAATTAGTAACGAGTGCAGGCAAACTATCGGCTAATTCATTTAACCGCACTGCCAAGACATTTTCGGCTAATAATCTCACCGCTTCTTGCCTTCCTGCTGCATCCACTGTGAGCATAGATATTCCCAGTAAAATCACCGTAAACTCCGCAGCAGGTATCGTCGAGACTGGAGAGAGAAACGCTATCATCAGCGAGTCTAATTCTCCAAATCTCACTCGCAGAAAATTATCTAAGATTAAGCGCTGTTGTTCTTCTTTACCTTGTTGCTGTGCCGCTTGTAACTGTTCTTGAAAAAGAGGTGCGATAGTCATAATTAACTCCCGGTCTTCTGTTTCTATTTCCTGTTCTAAATCTGCTACTAAGTTTGATTGCAGTCTGTACAGCAATTCTAACGCATTAATTCGCAGGGGATTATCTGTACTCAAAGCGCTCAACTGGGTAACTGCTCTTTGCTGGACTTTTCCTTTACCCAAAATCCTTAGCCACAAGGTTTCGGGAATTTCTGGTAACTGATGGATGACCACAATTGCCGATCGCAAATATTCCCCCAAAAAATAGATTCCCGGCATCCAATTGGGTTCGTCTGGTTGTGCGCGAAACCCGTTCACCAGCGATTCTGAGGCTGTCGGAGTCAGAATCCACAATTTAGGCAATTCACTTTCGTTAAATGCAGTATTTTCTCTTCGGGATTGTCGCTCTAGTTTACCGCGAACGTCCCACAATTTGCTGAGGCAACTGATAACTTCGCTGACACTTACCGGGTTGCGGAACGCTTCAAAGAGTGCCGCCGAATTTGCCAGTCTTCCCAACAATCCCAAGCTTTCGATGTATTCTGGGACTGCGGCGTTCGGAGTAAAGTAAACATCGATTTCGCGCACTTCGGAAGTGACATCGCGGCCGATATCAACTATCCCTGCTGGAGAGAGCAGTTCTTCTAGGTATTCTTTGGCAAAGCGATCGTGAATGAATCGCGTCATTCGATTTTAAATGGGAGATTTTAGATTGATTTCCTCAAATCAATATTATCACAGGTTAAAGATTGATGGCTGTTTTTAATTAGATGAAATACCGTAGAAACACTGCATTTCCGTGTCCGGTCGGCAATATGTCAAATAAAAACCGTTAGCTTGAAAAGTTAGACAAATTAACAAAAAAATGCTACAATTATAAGTATTTTAATAATTATTAAAAATTGCATATCCTCGCGCCGGACACGGCAAGACCGTTTGCCTACAGATATCGCGTACACTCTATATTTATCTCTACTTTTTATAATTGGTATTATGCAACAAGAATACCTGACAATCAAACAGCTTACAGAAGCGGTAAAAGGCACAATTACCCCTCGGATGGTGCGACATTATCACGCTTTGGGGCTGCTATCTCCGGCGGTACGATCGACCTCTAACTACAGACTGTACACCCGCAGCGACGTGCAAAGGCTGCAAAGAATAGTCGCACTCAAGCAGCAAGGCTTTCAACTGTCTCACATCCGCAAACTGTTAGAAACTGACGCGGATGCTTCCCCTGACGCGCTGATGGCGACTCTGCAACGGCAATATCTGTCGGTAATTCAGCAAATTGTTCGCCTCAGAGAAACGGCTTCGGCGCTGGAAGGATTGCTGGGGCGGGATATTTCCTGTCAAGCGGTGCAAGCGGACGCCCTAGCGCAATTAAGGCTGTTGCAGGCGGAAACTGAGGGGGGGTTGGATGAGTTGGAACAACTTTGGGAGGGTTGGGATGCGGGGGCGCACACTCACCCGGAGGATTTTGGGGAGTCGTTGCAGCTTTTGTTGCCGGATTTGCCCGATCGCTCGGAAATTGAGGTAGACTTGCTTTCAAAACTGGTGTTAGCTTGCGGAGATTCTTCGCTGCTGCCGTTTGTGAAGTTGAGCGCAACGGCGATTAAATCGGCGCGGCAAGCTTTGAAAAATCAGTGTCAAATTGTGGCTGATGTGCCGCCTGTTTTTGCGGCTTTGGATCGGACAAGATTGGCGCATTTGGGAACAAGTATTGAAACTTTAATTGATGACCCGCACATCAATGCTGCGGCGGAAGCAGAACAGGAATTCTGGCAGCAGCGTGAGTGGTTTGAAAAATTGTTGAAACTGGAAAAGGGATGTATATTGGTGATAGGATATGCGCCGTCTGTGCTGATGGCGGTTTGCGATGCGATCGAGAGTGGGCAACTGCAACCGGCTTTGGTAGTTGGAATGCCGATCGGTTTTAGTCATTCTCCGGTGGCGAAACGGCGGTTAGTGCGATCGGGCGTTGCTTATATTACGACTGTGGGAACTTTTGGCGGCGGGTTGTTGGCGGCGGTTGCTTTGAATGCTTTGGTTGAGTCTTTGATTGAAAAGCCGAATTGTCACTGTCATCTTAAGTGAAGATGGGATTTAGGTTGGTTGTGGCGAAGAAGGAGTCAGGAGAAGAATACCTTCTTTCCTCCTGTATCCTCCTCTGGTGAATACTTCCGAAAGTTTCAATCCCTGATAGGGAGTTTGGTTAATTGCGGCTTCGGGAAAAAGCAAATCCTGAGCGAGATTCCCTAAGTTTCAATCCCTGATAGGGAGTTTGGTTAATTGCGGCGCTATCGAGAATTTATTAGCCTGTCGCTTGTCTCGTTTCAATCCCTGATAGGGAGTTTGGTTAATTGCGGCCAGCATGATCATCGCTCCAATAGATAGAAGTGTCTAAGTTTCAATCCCTGATAGGGAGTTTGGTTAATTGCGGCGCGGTTGCCATCGCAGCGGCAACGTGTATGCTGGTTTCAATCCCTGATAGGGAGTTTGGTTAATTGCGGCCCAAGCCGTTTGGCGAAAGAAGATGGGGGATTTACGTTTCAATCCCTGATAGGGAGTTTGGTTAATTGCGGCATTGCTAAAGCTGGCTTTTTTCCAAAATCTTGGGCGTTTCGTTTCAATCCCTGATAGGGAGTTAGGTTAATTGCGGCCTTATTATCCTTCTTGGAAAAAAGGCGAGGCGAAGCGGCGTTTCAATCCCTGATAGGGAGTTAGGTTAATTGCGGCACAGTGCGATCGCCCCCTTCCCTTCATAAGCGCGTTTCAATCCCTGATAGGGAGTTAGGTTAATTGCGGCGCTTAGTAGGCTTTCTTCCAGGCATACAGTAATGTTTCAATCCCTGATAGGGAGTTAGGTTAATTGCGGCACTGCCGATGGGTCACTTGGTCGCGTGTTTCTCTGTTTCAATCCCTGATAGGGAGTTAGGTTAATTGCGGCTTCTTGAAGCAAAACGTCCAGAAAGTATTGAGCAGGTTTCAATCCCTGATAGGGAGTTAGGTTAATTGCGGCTTCTGGCGATACACCACCACGGCCATCTAGCAGGTTATAGGTTTCAATCCCTGATAGGGAGTTAGGTTAATTGCGGCCTGAGGGGGTTTTTGGGGGCAATAGATACATTGGTTTCAATCCCTGATAGGGAGTTAGGTTAATTGCGGCAGCTGTGGTTTCATCTCCACCATCGTCAAAACGGTTTCAATCCCTGATAGGGAGTTAGGTTAATTGCGGCAAACTTTACCAGCTTGCAGCGGTGGAGTTTTGGCTCAAGCTAGGTTTCAATCCCTGATAGGGAGTTAGGTTAATTGCGGCCCGTGCTATAGTAATCTATGCGCCGTAAGCGCACGTGTTTCAATCCCTGATAGGGAGTTAGGTTAATTGCGGCATCAGCCAAAGTCGATCTACGCCGTGCCGAATATGCGTTTCAATCCCTGATAGGGAGTTAGGTTAATTGCGGCTCTTCTACTTTTGTTACTGAATTCACGTCGAGAACGTTTCAATCCCTGATAGGGAGTTAGGTTAATTGCGGCCCATGAGGCCGTAAATCTCCCGGAGTTGTTGAGGTTTCAATCCCTGATAGGGAGTTAGGTTAATTGCGGCTTTGCTCTCCGACTAAAATATCTCCTTCCCTTTCCTGGCAGGTTTCAATCCCTGATAGGGAGTTAGGTTAATTGCGGCATTTCAGCGAGCACAACACCAGTTATACGCTCGGTTTCAATCCCTGATAGGGAGTTAGGTTAATTGCGGCTACAGAGCGTTGGTCTATCGCGCCCCTCAACCGGGAGTTTCAATCCCTGATAGGGAGTTAGGTTAATTGCGGCCGTTAGGAAAACTCAAACCACCCGCCCCTTTTTGTTTCAATCCCTGATAGGGAGTTAGGTTAATTGCGGCTTGTGGGCGATATTTCTCAGGTAAAAAAGTATGCTCTGTTTCAATCCCTGATAGGGAGTTAGGTTAATTGCGGCAAGGCAGCTAGACCGTGGTTTGCCGGGATAGATTCGTTTCAATCCCTGATAGGGAGTTAGGTTAATTGCGGCTTGCCAAAGCTACGCTCTGTCGATCCAATTCGTTTCAATCCCTGATAGGGAGTTAGGTTAATTGCGGCTCGCGATTTGGGTAGCCAACAACTCAGGGATTAGTTTCAATCCCTGATAGGGAGTTAGGTTAATTGCGGCGGGTAGGGCGGGTTTGCGCTCGCCCTTTTTTTTGAGTTTCAATCCCTGATAGGGAGTTAGGTTAATTGCGGCTCTAAATCTGATTTTAAGTAACTTCTGAGTTTAGTTTCAATCCCTGATAGGGAGTTAGGTTAATTGCGGCTCAAAAACCATTGTTTGGTCATAAATTGCTTCGTAAGTTGTTTCAATCCCTGATAGGGAGTTAGGTTAATTGCGGCTCCCCCCCGATCCGGCTCTGCCTTCAATACCAAGTTTCAATCCCTGATAGGGAGTTAGGTTAATTGCGGCCTCAAGCGGGTAAACCCGCCGACTAGAATCGCCGGTTTCAATCCCTGATAGGGAGTTAGGTTAATTGCGGCCAATAGTTGCGAGCGATCGTCCGCACAAAGTCAAGTTTCAATCCCTGATAGGGAGTTAGGTTAATTGCGGCAAACGGCCCGCTATTTTGTATGTTATCCCAAGATTTTGTTTCAATCCCTGATAGGGAGTTAGGTTAATTGCGGCACTGATTAGTTAGTAGGTCGTTGGCAAGTAAAATAGTTTCAATCCCTGATAGGGAGTTAGGTTAATTGCGGCATCTTCTGCGCGTTTGCGCTCGTACCATTCCTTGCTGTTTCAATCCCTGATAGGGAGTTAGGTTAATTGCGGCATTTATTGCTGCTGTAATTTGTGCAGGTGTAGCGTTTCAATCCCTGATAGGGAGTTAGGTTAATTGCGGCGGACGCTGAGGAAGCCGCAGACGGCGATCGCCTATCAGTTTCAATCCCTGATAGGGAGTTAGGTTAATTGCGGCTTGTGGCAACTTTAATCTTCTTGTCTGGCAATTTCTGTTTCAATCCCTGATAGGGAGTTAGGTTAATTGCGGCGTGTACGTGTTTGGTTCTAAATAAGCTTGGACTAATGTTTCAATCCCTGATAGGGAGTTAGGTTAATTGCGGCACAACCAATTTAATATAATCAATCACCCCACTTAATGTTTCAATCCCTGATAGGGAGTTAGGTTAATTGCGGCTCAATGCTTTCTCAGAAAAGGATTCTTCAAAAAAATGTTTCAATCCCTGATAGGGAGTTAGGTTAATTGCGGCCGCCCGTTCCAGAAGCCTTGCTGTATTTGGTTTTCAACGTTCATTTGCGTCTGCATAAAACAAAAGTACCATTTCAGCCTTCGACTTGTCAATACCCAACTTTTCAGACAGCCCTCAAACCCTTGTCCTGCATAGATTTCAGCGATTGCGTCTACCATTTTATTGGTTGAAGTGCCTCTAACCCTTACAGGATCTACATTATAGCCCCCCAATTTAACACCTCGATTTTTACACCTACTCATAGACGCATTTTCAACCCAAAAACACACATCAACCCGATCACCACTTCCCCAAAGCCCCCCAAACAGTACCCGAAACCACCCCCCAAATCGCCCCCAAACCAGCCCCCACGATCGCCCCCGCCACAGGTTCCAACTGCACCGCCACCCCAGCGCTAACAGCCGGAAACATCGCAGACACCACCCCACCCAACACAGCACCCGCCAAAGTCCCCAAAAAACTGCCCCAAATCGCCCCCAAACTCCCACCCTTCACCCCCGAAGGCTGAAACGAAATCGGCAACTTCGGCGCAAACCCGCAAAAACCCAACAAACCCCCAGAAAGCACACCCCCAACAGAACCCACACCAGCCGCGAAGATCGCCACACCCAGCAGCACACGCGCAAACTCATCCACCGGCCGCATCAGGCCACTGTACTGCTGCCAAACCACCAGCCCAGCCCCCAAAAAAACACCGGCCAGAGTCCCCACAAACGAGCCCCAGACGGCCCCCAAATACCCTCCGCGCCGGCCCCACACCCTCCCCGCCGGCAGCGCCAGAGGAGGCCGAAAACTCGCCCAAACACAGCCCCAGACAGCACCAACCACCGCCCCAGCCAAAATCCTCTCCCCGATTCCCGGAGTGCTATTAATTGCGCCAAACACCGCACCGCCGATCGCCGCCAACAAAAAAGCCCCCCAAGACGCCCCCACCAAAACTCCGCCCCACTTCCGCCAAATCTGATTCGGTGGCAAAGTAAAAACGCCCCACATCACCCCAAAAAAACAGCCCCAAATCGAACCAACAAAAATCGCCCCCAAAATAGCACTGCCGCCCTCAGCGATTGCCGAATAAATCCCCCCGATCGCCGCCAAACACAAACTGCCCCAAACACCTCCCCAAGCAGCATCCTGAAAAATGCGCTCAAACTTGCCCACGGGAAGCTGAGGCGCAGGAGTCCGACTCCGAGAAGACATCGGCATCGGTAGCAACGGCACTGCGTACTGGCCGAGGGGGCGTGGCAGCCCCGTGGAGGGCTGTTGCCGACGCATTGCGGGCTGGGCCACGACAGGCGGTGGTTGGGGCTTTTTACGCTTGATTTTCGCGGGCTGCAAGTGCAATCCGTGGCTGACTGCTTGCCGCGAAGGAAACGGATCGCGGCCTTTGAGGAGTTTTGCCCGATCGCACCAAGGGCAGCGACTGAGATGATTTCCGTATTTATGCTGACTATTTTTACTGCAAGTTACCAAAGCATCTTCCGCTTCCCGAATCGCATTCACCCAAGTTTTCGCATCCGGGCGCGCCGCAGGATTGCCGTGCCCTTCCTCAAAACAGCGGATAAACATCTGCCGCAGTCGCGGATGCAGCATCTCAAAAGGAGGCGCAGCGGGCATCGGGCGGTAGGGAATCCGTTTCGTACCTGTAGGGAAATGGCCCGATCGAATTCTCGCTTCCAAAGACGGTGGTTCATCGCTACCGAGATAAACTCCCGCAAACGGGTGCGTACCTTCCATCAGCAATTGAAAAATTAATACCGCTAAACCGAACAAATCGTGCTCTGGAGATCGATCGATATCGCGAAAAGTCTGGCCCTGCAACTCCGGCGGCGTAAACTCGGGTTTCCCCACGGGACACCGATAAACGTAACCCGTATAAGGATCGCGCACTTGAAACGAATCCGTGTCTACCAGCGTTACCAACGCCGTATCCGTCACGAGAATGTTCGACTCGTTTACGTCGCCGATGACGTAACCCCTGACGTGGAGGGCGTTTACAGCCGAGGCGAGATTTCTGGCGGTACGGTGGAGGTAAAGATAGCTAAATAGCGGTTTTTGTTCGCGCCTGGTTTTGGGGGTGTAAAAAGTGTGTACCGGCATCACTTTGTTGACGCGCGGCATCACAAAACCGACGATTTTTTCTCGCCCGCCGACAGTATGCAGCAAATCGATCGGCCAAGCAATGGAAGCGTGCCCGGGTTCCGCGATCGGCGCATCCGGCGGCATACTGAACATGACTGTGAGTTTGTCGCCGTCTTCGTCTGTCGGTTTGTGGTAGATTTTTGCTACAAGGGACGAGTCTTGGGCGATCGGGTAGATGCGACCTTCACCCCCACTGGCGATCGCGGTTTTGGTGTCGATCGCAATCAGTTGTCCGCTAAATTGGCGCTGCAACTGCATAGAATTCGGTTATGGGATACAGGATTTGGAAGCCATGACTCAATAAACTTGACTTGCCCATTAAATCTTACCTTTGTTATGACTTAGGCATCGGTGACGAGAGACCGGGTTTTTCACCAAAAGACGCGTTGCAGCCCGCAGATTCGGTAAAAAACCCGGTTTCTTGGGTGGTAGTGGGTAAGCCCTGTTGCTGTTAGTGGGATGGGCGTCCCGCCCGTCCATCCATTAGTGGGATGGGCATCCCGCCCGTCCATCCATTAGTGGGATGGGCATCCCGCCCGTCCATCCATTAGTGGGATGGGCATCCTGCCCGTCCGCGCTATCAAAATTAAATATGAACCAGCTCCAAATCCACCGACAATAACAACATTTTATCCTCAATTTTTTGTCTGACGGCCGGTGTCACCTGACAATTATCGCTGTTGAGGCATTCCACCAGCAAGTTGTGGGCATAGTAATACTGTTTCAGCAAAGTTTTCTGTTGAGGGCGAAAGTCTCGATTGTAGCCGATCGCAGTTTTGAATTTTGCCAGCCAAGTGCAACCGCACTCTTTGCGCCACTTTTTCCAGTTTTGCAAATCAGGCATCTCAGTCTGAAATTGTGCCAGCAGTTGTGTAAGTTCTGGTTCAATATCCAGCGCCCAAATGCCAACCAAGATATCCGCCACATCATTCTCCAAAGCCAATTTCCGAGACTCGTTAACCTCCGCAAATTCTAGATTTTTTCCAGTCTTTGCCAAACAATTCCGCCACTTGCGAACTTTCGATCTATCAAACTTCAGACTCGGATCGAGGACGCGAGTCAAAGCCAAATCGAGGACGCAAACTAAGGCAACATAAAAAGCGCGAATTTCGACTGGTTTAAAATTCCTTTGCACTAACTGAGACTTGTGATTTGCCCAGATTAGCAACTGCTGCAAAGTTTCATCTTTAGCCACCATGCTGTCAACTTTTTGTTGCATCAGCAGCAAAAGTTCGTCAGCAGGTTGCAAAATGCTGACAACTCTCACAAATTCATTTTTCCACTTTTTGTCTGTAATCCGGCTGACCAATTCTGGCAGCGATTCCGGGTTCGCACTGTCAATCAGATATTCTGGTTGAGTGTCGCTTTCCTCTAGCAGTTCGTCAACTGCGGTTTTGATAAAGTTATCCACCAACCAGTCGCGGGTACGCGAGAAATTGCTTTCCAACTCTAGGTAATGGCTGCCTAATTTTGCCTTAAAGTCTTTGGGAAAAATCTCTTTTGCCACCAACATATTTTTCCAGCGAGTTAGCTGGCTGCTGTTGCGTTCGGGAAAGCGGTGATACAAATAGTCGATCGCGATCGCATCTAGAATATCCGCACCCAGGATTTCCCGCCGTTTTACCTCGTTTTCCAGCGCAACTTGTCGGCGCTGAGTTAGATCCAGATGCTGGCTAACAGTTGGTTCAATCAAGCGCTGAATCAGCCAGTTTCCCCCACGAAAAAAATCCCGGTCAAACTCCAAGTAAATCGCGCCAAACAAAGCTTCACAAGTCTCTGAAAAAATTCTATTGTACTCGCTTTCTTCTGTTTCTTTCCCTTTCCAAACACGCCAATTAAGTTCGTTTAATTTCAAATTCTGTGCAAAAGCCGCAAGTTTTTTCGGGTCGGCTAAACGAGCTTTTAAGGTTGAGATAGCATCTGGATCGAGTTGTGGATATTCGCGGTACAGGTAATCGGTAACAACAGCACCGAAAATAGCTCCGCCTAAGAGTGACAGCCGTTTGTACTTAACCTCTTGCCAAGCGGGAGACTCTTCCGGGCGATCGGAGTAATAGCTGATAGAGTAACGGCTATTTAAGGCGATTTCCAGTAGTTTTGTCTGCTGAAAGCTGGGAATGTCGATCGCTGCTTTGACTGCTTCAATATCTACATTCTTATGTTTAATTCGCTCTAATTCTTCTTCACATTTACCCCACTTTTCCAACCAATCACCCCCCGCATCTTCAACATACAAATCTACAAAATCTACCCCGTAATTCATCCATTCATCCTGCATTTTTCTGGCTGCTTCCAGTTCTTCCCAGACTTTCTGCAATTTATTTTCAACGGTGTGTGTACCTTGTACTGTCATAGTATTTGATTTTGATGTAATTAGATTTTATTTCCCACAATTTCACCGCAATTAAATCAAATCTCAATTCAATTTATAGCTAATTGCTAGTTATTTCACCCGATTGATTGCTGCGGTAAATCTTCCCATTGCTTAGCCTTCTTATCAAGCATTTGTTGCCACCGTCTCGCAGACTCCTCCCGGAAACAGAAAAGGGGAGGAAAAATCTTGGTCTGTTTTACCTTTTCCAGAAGCAGGCTGGGGGTTAGGTTTTTGGCATTGTCGAAAATTGTGCAATATGTGAGTGAGTCAAAATTTCTTTTTCACGGAGTTTGGAGCAGTCGAATTATTCTCAGCAGCAGATATGCTGGATTTACGGGAACTTGAGGTAACGACCTGTGGGCAAATTATCGCTATTATATAATGCAATGTTAACTAGCTGGTTCAGGAAATTTGCATCATTTTTATCATAACTTAAAAATAATCCTCTGTCAATCCCCCAATCTTGAAGAGTTTGTTGCCAATTCTGATATTTTTGTTGAGAAAACTCATCCGAAAGAGTAGTAACTTGAATACAGAGGGGCTGCTGTTGGCGGTTGCTAACGATCGAATCGGTTGCCATAGAAAGATCAGCAACATATCGATACAAAACAGTGCCTTGGCGATCGACAATTCGGGCTGCGATCGCACGAATCACGAGATCGTCAGCCGGATCGAATTTACCGGCTTTGAGTTTTTGTTTCCAGATGTAAAATTTGCGATCGTTTTCGCTCAGCCATTTAGGAAATAGATAGCTGTACCAATACCTTTCCCCCGGCGTCATTAACTCAAAAGCGGCTTGCTGTTCTCTTTCCGAAGGTAGAGATTGAACTGCCAGCCAAACCTGAGAATCTCGGATAAGCTGTAGCAAAAAAGCCATCACAAATTTCTTAGCAGTTAGCGAACCGGGTTTAACATCTTTCACCCAGCGATTGATTTCATCCAATCTTCTCGCCAAACTCGGCTCTATTGGATCTGCTGCGCTAATTAGAGAGTTGAGCTTATCCTTAATCTCTTGTGCTTGCAAACGACGACCTACTGTACAAACTAAAGCAGAATTGTTGACACCTCGATTTTATTATAGAACCGCGCCAAATTTTCACCGCTCATTAGGTTGAACGCATTACACTTGTTGCAAAATTCAGAATCGGAAATTTTTAACCGCCGATCAACGCCAATTCACGCAGATGGGTGTTGGCGTTGGCAAAATGTCTATTTTTAATTGTCCTGTGCCTCCGAACTCGAAAAAGTTGCTAACAATAAAGTTAAGTCATCATCGGTGCGTTCGGAAACGCGGGGCGATCGCAAAAATGATTCTAACTGCTGTTTCGCATCTTCCTCTTCTTTCCACTCGCCAGAAAACCGAAACAAAGGCGCAAAAAACGGCCCGTGCGGCGTGCCTTCCGGGATTTTGAGAGCTAGCATTTGCAAGCCGTCGGAAAAAACGGCTAAGTGCCGCAGTTTTTCCCGCAGTACCTGAAATTGCGCTGTTTCGATCGCATTCGGCGAAATCAAAAAGATAGTTTCGTTGATGTATTCGCCGCAGGGAGGTACAGTCAGGGCGATCGCATTTCCTGCACTATCACCCGCTACCGCCGCACCGTCACCGATTTGAGCAACTGCGATTAATTCCGGCGTAGCAACAACAGCAATTAAAGTACAAGCTAAATCTCTCGCAGCCACTTCCCGCACTGCCGCTTCTGCTTCCACCTGCGCCCGCGCAACTTGCAGTGATGCTGTCAAGAATACCTGCCATTCGTCGTCATTTTCAGGCAGCCTTTCCTGTTGGCAAATCGTTTCGACAACCGCTTCCACAGCAATTTTCGCCCCAATTTCTGCGAGTGCTGCGGAGCCCGCACCATCGGCAACCGCTGCCGCTAAAACACCGTTTGGCAAGAGACGCCAGCAGTGGGCATCTTGACAAGGCTGCGCTCTTTTTTCGTGGCTCGTACCTATCACCGATGCCGCTACAACTTGCCAATTAAAGGATGAATTCTGCATTAATAACTCTTTAACTCAAAACTTCGTAAATTCACAACTATGCAACGTCTGGACGGGTTTATTTATCCCTAATTACAGCACTTTTCTGGGTTCGTAGGTACTAGCCCTTGTAGGGACACGGCGCCGTACCCTCATAGTGTCAACTTAAGGCTAAAACCCTTGATAAATCTCGTTTTTACCTGAGTCTAGATCCCCCTAAATCCCCCTTAAGAAGGGGGACTTTAAGAAGACCCCTGTGGCTCCCTTCTTAAGGGGAGCGCCGGGGGGTTCTAGGCTTAATAGTCAAACAGTATTCTGTGACTGGGTTGGAAGTTAAGTTGACACCAATGGGCTTTTGGAGTGTCCCTACGGCACTCTTACTAATGACTAATGACCAATGACTAATGACTAATGACTAATAACTAAACCGTTCCCCATCCGGGTGGCGGCAGTGCTACTTGTTCATCAATTTTTGAGTGAGAAACTCTCTGCATACTAGCCGACAGCCAGATGAACATCTCTCTAAAGTCTAATCCTCTCAATTTTACAGGCGTGCGCTCGACAATTTGCGCCAGACGGGTGATATTAGCACCTTCCACTCCGACTGCAAAAAATGCCACGCGCTTGTTAGTTTCTTCCTCCTTAATCCGCTGTGCTGCTATTTCCACAACATCGTCTGATTCGCCTTGAGGTTCGCCGTCGGTAATCATAAATACCCACGGGCGGTAGTAGGTAATGCCGTTGTTGCGGTATTCAGATTTGCGGGCGGCAATGGTGTCTAGTGCTTGCTGAATGCCCGCGCCCATGTGGGTTTGTCCTTGAGCTGTCAGCAGTGGCGTCTCGAACTGGTCGGCGGTCACGAAGTCTTGCACGACTTTGATATGATTGTCAAATGAAATAATCGCGACTTCGACTCGCTTTTTAGCTAGTTCGTCTTTAATTAGGTCATTCCTAAAAATTTCCAGCCCCTCATTCAAGGCATCTATGGGTGCGCCTTGCATGGAGCCGGAGGTGTCCAGCAGGAGGACGCAGGGACAGCGCGGCTCTGGGTTTTCGGCAAATTCTACGGCTTCGTCTAGTCTCATGGTTCGGGGTTGACCTGGGAGTGGCTCGATTTCTAGGTTTGTTACTTTCTACCCTAGCAAGTAGGTGACGTATTTAACTCAATCTGCCGGATGGCGATCGTATTTTACCATTTACCTGAATCGATTTGAGATTTTTAATTGTAGATTTTAGATTTTAGAATTGGATGTCTTTTGATTTCTGCCGTCAAAAAAACAAATTCATTCCTGCCTGTGGTAATATAGACTAATAGTATTACTGCAAAATAAGGATAAATCTTATGATTGCAACAGTTACGCAAAAATTAACCTTTAACCAATTCCTTGTAGAATGTCCAGAAGATGGACTCTATGAACTGGTAAATGGAGAAGTTGTAGAGATGAATGCCACAAGAAATCATGATGATGTTGCTGATTTTACATCTGACTCATTTAAAGATGAAATTAAACGGCTAAGTTTAAATTATGTTGTCAAAAATACCGCCGTTATCAGAACTGTAACTAAAGCCGGAATCGAACAAGGGCGGAGACCGGATGTCAGCGTAATCGATCGCGATTTGTGGCGATCGAACCGTTCTGCTTATTCTGCCTTACGAGAACCAATTCAACTCGCAGTGGAAGTAACATCAACAAATTGGGAGGACGATTATATAGACAAATTGGACGAATATCTGCGCCTCGGAATTCCTGAGTATTGGATTGTCGATTATTTAGCAATTGGCAGCAGGGAATTTCTGGGAAATCCCAAAATTCCAACTGTATTTGTTCACCTTTTGGATGCAGATGGCAACTATCAAAGAAGCGCGTTTAAAGGCAGTGAACGAATTGTGTCGCGGACTTTTCCCGAATTAACGCTGACAGCAGAAGAGGTGATGAATGTTTAACTTCGGTTAATCCAGCTAGCCAGACTATTCTCCATAAAAAATTACTGAAAATATGAAATCTATTTCTGAAAAAAAACTTTCTGAAAAAAAAGCTATTAGTCCTTGGAGTTACAAACCTTGGTGGTGTCAGCCTTGGTCGATTCTTCTAACTGGTATTAGCCTGATTAGCGGTAGTTGGTTTTTATTAAAAACTGTTTGGATAACTGTTTTAGTCGCGATTCCTTTATTAGCTTGGATGAGTTTTTTCTTGTTAGTTTGGCCGAGGTTGATGCTATCTAGCGGAGTTTTGGATTCCGATGCAGATTAGGTTTTGGTGGCGCGCACCTTATGTTTAGGATAAGGTGCGCGGTCATTGGTGTCAACTTAACGTTCCACCCTCAGTCCGGCAGGGGTTGAAACAAGAGCCTCAAAGCGAAAGTCCTCGCTATGAGGACTAATGAGTTATTCAGTCCTCTTTGAGAGGACTTTCGCTATAAGACAGGGAATTCATTCCCTGGCGGACTGCCGGGTGAGCGAGAGGACTGGCGGACTAAAACCTTAAGTTGACACTAATAGTGCGCGCTGCACACCCTAAACATAGGGTGTTTCGCAGTCTAGGTTTGCGGGTAATAGTCTTGAATTGCTTTTACTTCCATCGGGTGAGATTTGAGCGATCGAATTCCCGCTGCTGTCGCTTTGGCACCGGCTATTGTCGTAATAATCGGGATTTTGTAAGTCAAAGCTGTGCGGCGGATAAAGATTCCGTCGGCCCGGGATTCTTCCCCGGAAGGTGTGGTGATAATTAGTTGAATTTTCTCATTCTTGATCGAATCCAACAAATTCGGCCGCCCTTCATGCAGTTTCAATTCCAAATCTACCTCTAAACCTTGCTCTCGCAAAACTTTGCGTGTCCCGTGGGTTGCGACTACTTTGAAACCCAATTCTAAGAATTCCTTGACAACGGGTACAACAGCTAGTTTATCTCGATCGCGCATCGAAACCAGCACGGTTCCAAACAGTGGCATCATTTGTCCCGCGCCGAGTTGAGCTTTGGCAAAGGCTTTGCCAAAATCAGTGTCCATCCCCATGACTTCGCCGGTCGATCGCATTTCTGGCCCTAACAAGGTATCAGTTCCCGGAAACTTAGCAAAGGGCAATACAGCTTCTTTTACCGAAACATGAGTGGGGATAATCTCTTCAGTAAAACCCAAAGCTTTTAGAGTTTGGCCAGACATGACTCGCGAGGCCATTTTTGCTAAGGGAACTCCGATCGCCTTGGAGACAAAAGGCACTGTTCGAGAAGCTCGCGGATTAGCTTCCAAAATGAATACTTGTTCCCCTTGAACAGCAAATTGAATATTCATCAACCCGATAACTTTCAGGGATTTTGCTAATTCTACAGTCCAGCGGCGGATTGTTGCCAAAGCTGCATCAGGAAGTGTTTGGTAAGGGATAGAACAAGCAGAGTCACCGGAGTGGATTCCCGCTTCCTCGATGTGCTCCATAATACCGCCGATCGTCACATTGCCAGTAACATCGGCGATCGCATCTACATCCACCTCGATCGCATTCTCCAAAAACTTATCAATTAAAATCGGATGATCGGGTTCTACTAGCACCGCATAGGTCATGTAACGTTCCAATTCCGTATCGGAATAAACAATTTCCATGGCTCGCCCGCCTAATACGTAACTCGGTCGCACCACTACCGGATAACCGATCCGTTGAGCTACGATTAAAGCATCCTCAAAACTACGGGCCAAACCATTAGCAGCTTGCTGAATATCCAATTCCCGCAGAATCTTTTCAAATCGCTCCCTGTCTTCAGCCATATCAATGGAATCTGGCGAAGTTCCCCAGATTTTTGTTTGTACATCGGGGTGATTTTCCAGGGCTTTTTGTAAAGGAAGCGCTAATTTCAGCGGGGTTTGTCCGCCAAACTGAATAATTATTCCTTCGGGATTTTCGGCTTCGATGATGTTGAGAACATCTTCTTTTGTTAGCGGTTCAAAATACAGGCGATCGCTCGTATCATAATCCGTCGAAACCGTCTCCGGGTTCGAGTTGACCATAATTGTCTCAAAGCCATCTTCTCCTAGGGAATAGGAAGCGTGACAGCAGCAGTAATCAAACTCAATTCCCTGTCCGATTCGGTTCGGCCCGCCACCTAAAATCATCACTTTTCGTTTGGTAGAAGGCAAAACTTCCGACTCCGGCGCGAGACTGTGGCCCACAGGCGAAATTTTCTTTTCTTCATCGCCCAATTCCCAAATTGCCGCTCCCGCTTCGTAGGTGGAATAATAATACGGTGTAAACGCTTCAAATTCAGCGGCACAGGTATCGACTGTTTTGTAAATCGGAATTACCCCTAACTGTTTGCGGTAAGCGCGGACTTGATCTTCCGATGTTTTGGTGGCGTAAGCAATTTGGCGATCGCTAAATCCCAACTGCTTTACTTCAAACATTGTCTCTTTTGTCAACTGTTCCAACCGCGTTCGTTTCAAGAACTTTTCAGTTTCCAGCAATTCCTGCATTTTATCCAAAAACCAAGGGTCGATTGCTGTGAACTCGAAGATATCTTCCACCGACATTCCCATCATCATCGCGTGGCGAACTGTAAAAATGCGATCGGGATTTGGCGTCCGCAATCCGGCGCGAATTTGTTCCAAACTCGGCAACTTTTCCGGTTTGTCGCACCCGAAACCTGCGCGGCCTGTTTCCAATCCCCGCAGCGCTTTTTGGAAGGATTCGTTGAAGCTTCGCCCGATCGCCATTACCTCCCCAACCGACTTCATTTGCGTTGTCAGAGTCGGTTCGGAACCGGGGAACTTTTCAAAGGCAAATCGGGGAATCTTCGTCACCACGTAGTCAATTGTCGGCTCAAAAGACGCCGGAGTTTTCTTGGTGATATCGTTGGAAATTTCGTCTAGGCTGTAACCTACCGCTAATTTTGCCGCCATTTTTGCAATGGGGAAACCAGTTGCTTTCGAGGCCAAGGCGGAGGAACGGGAAACCCGAGGATTCATTTCAATAACGATGAAATCTCCGTTGACAGGATTGACGGCAAATTGAATATTGGAACCGCCGGTTTCAACTCCGATTTCGCGAATAATTTTCACCGAAGCATCCCGCAGGCGCTGATATTCTTTGTCTGTAAGAGTTTGCGCTGGGGCGACGGTGATAGAATCGCCGGTGTGGACGCCCATCGGGTCGAGATTCTCGATCGAACAAATAATCACTACATTATCTGCCAAATCTCGCATTACTTCGAGTTCGTACTCTTTCCAACCAATCAAAGATTGTTCGATCAAAATTTGCGATACCGGACTGGCGTCAATCCCACCTTGGGCCATTTCTTCAAACTCTTCTTGATTGTAAGAAATGCCGCCTCCCGTACCTCCCATTGTAAAAGCAGGACGAATAATTAATGGATAACTGCCGATTTGGTGACCAATTGCTTTGGCTTCGTCGAGAGTGTTGGCAATTCCCGAAGGGCAAACTGCTACCCCAATTCGCGCCATTGCTTCCTTAAATAATAGCCGATCTTCTGCCATTTCAATTGCTGGCAACTTAGCACCAATTAACTCGACTTTGTATTTTTCTAAAACGCCATTTTTAGCGAGTGCAACTGCTAAATTTAGCGCCGTTTGACCGCCCATAGTCGGTAAAATTGCTTGAGGTCTTTCTTTAGCGATGATTTGTTCGAGGATGACTGGCGTTAGAGGTTCGATGTAAATGCGATCGGCAGTTTCCGGATCTGTCATAATCGTTGCAGGGTTGGAATTCACCAACACTACTTCAAAACCTTCTTCTCGCAAAGCTTTGCAAGCTTGTGTTCCTGAATAGTCAAATTCGCACGCTTGACCGATAACAATTGGGCCGGAACCAATGAGAAGAATCTTTTTTAAGTCTTGACGACGGGGCATAGGTTCGTAATTAGTAATTGGACAAGGTGGAGGATTAATTTGATATTTTGCATCAGTCTTAGAAACAGGCTTTCTAAGCTGTTCCACCAAAAGCTTACTCAAAATAGTGCAAGTTTTGTTGTTAATTTGAAATTGTGCACCATTCTCAGCATTTTGGAAGCAGAACCTCGCAACTCCGGCTGACAGACACCCCCAGCTAACCAGAAATATTGATGAGAAAAGGGTGCAGTCGATCGGTAAATCAAGACTATTTTAAGTGTTGCGGTCAAATCGTGTTCTAAAATACACAATCCGTGTCTTCCGCCGGATTAATCATTTTAGGGACACTCCAAGAACTCATTGGTGTCAACTTAACGTCAAACCCAATCACAGACTGTTGTTTGAGTATTAAATCTAGATCACCCTGGCGCCCCCCTTCTTAAGGGGGGGACAAGAGTCTTCTCAAAGTCCCCCTTCTTAAGGGGGATTTAGGGGGATCTAGACTTAGCTAAAAGCGAGATTTATCAATGGTTTCAGGCTTAAGTTGACACGAAGAAGGGATCTTGGAGTGTCCCTACGGTATTTCGTCCAATTTTTAAGCTTTGCGCGATCGGCGAATGAGTACGCTTATAACTTGTCCCGGCTTTGCACCTCGCTGCGGCGGGCTCCAATCCCCGACGGCGGCAAATCCTAGTCGGTACAAGGTGTGGATGGTTTCTAACACGGCTGCGCGGGAACCGACAACCGTTATCCGCACGACTTCCTGTTCGGATACTGCTGAGTTGTCATTTGGACGCGCGGATAAGTTATCGTCAGGCACGAATTCCTGTGACATAATATGATCTCCTGGTTTTTGGTTTTCTAGGAAAACCCAAAAACCCAGCCGCCCCGCACGGTAACACAGAGCAGGGCGGCTACAGAGAATGTTAGAATTCTCCATTAGCCTCCAGACTGCTGTCATCAGTTTGGCGGTTAGCTGTCTATTGCTGTTGGCGCAGCAATGGGCAGTGCAACTAGATTTTTGAGCGACGTGGGCTGCTTCCTCCTTGAGGAAAGCAGCCTTATTTTCACAGCGTAGCCGCAGATGGGGGCCGCCGTCAATCGATTTTAGATTTTAGATTTTAGATTTTAGATTGAGATTTTAGATTGAGATGTTCTTCCTGCAACCACTCTCCGGTCTCTCCCACCCTCCGCTTCTCCCGTCTCTCCCTCTCCCTCAATCCAACCTACTAGATGAGGGAATGCGCCGAGGAAGAGGTAAAATATGGAATCGTTCCAAAAGCTTAAAATCAAAAATCTCAAATACAGATATGCCTAAAACTCAAGTGCGAATATTCCGTGCACCTGCTGTTTGAGGGCAACCACATCAATTTTAGATTTTAGATTTTAGACTTTAGATTGTCCTGCAACAACTCTCCCCATCTCCTATGCCTAGAACACCCAGCGAATATTCCGTGCACCTGCTGCTTGAGGGCGGCCACCGCGAAGAAATCCGTTTTTCAACGCTGCAAGATTTTCAACAGTGGTATAAAACTCTGGTTCCCAAACAAGATTCGTCAGAATTTGTTAATGTCCCGATCAAAAATATTCAAGGCGAATACATGGTAGTTCGGCCTACCAGCATTCTCGCAATTCGCGTAGAACCGGTATTTACTTCTAGCGTCGAACGATACGATGAATAAGGAAAATAATCAATTTAGTAGGAAAGATTGGAAATTGAGCAAGATTTTTCGCTATCAGCTATTAGCGATCGCCTGTTGCGTTGTGGCGATCGCTTTTTCGGTGCCCGCCGTTGCAGTTCCGTCGCTGCAACCAATTAGTATAAATCAATTGCAAGCTGGCGAGTCGGATGATCTCGCCTTTGACGCTCAAATCTGGGGCGAAAAGGGCAAACCGGGCGATCGGGAATTGCTGTTAAAGTCGATCGACCACAGCCTCCGCTATCTCAATACATCGGCCGCCGCCACTGCTTACAGCCGCTATCCAGTAGCAGGAGTTACGCGCGATCGAGTTCGGCGTTCTCTCGATCGATTCCGCCAATTAGTTGTCAGTTCCACAACCCCCGCACAACTTCAGGAATCTGTCAAGCGCGAATTTGTATTTTACAAATCCACGGGCAAAGATGGCAAAGGAACAGTCGCATTTACAGGTTATTTCGAGCCGACTTACGCAGCATCTCGCACGCCTAATTCGGAATACCGTTATCCCCTGTACCGGATGTCGCCCAACATGGCATCTTGGCCGAAACCTCACCCGACAAGATTGGATTTGGAAGGCGCAGATGCTTTGCAGGCAAGCAAAGGATTGCTGCGAGGATTAGAATTAGTTTGGTTGCGCGATCGATTCCAAGCATTTCTCGTGCACGTCCAAGGTTCTGCGAGATTGCAGCTAACAGATGGTAGCGTGATGACCGTCGGTTTTGCAGGCAAAACCAGTCACAGTTATACAGGAGTCGGGCGAGAATTAGTTAAAGACGGAAAGTTTACTTTAGAAGAGTTAAATTTGCCGAAACTAAGGGAATACTTCACCAACTTTCCCGCAGAAATGAACAAATATTTGCCGAGAAATCAAAGCTTTGTATTTTTCCGGGATACTAATGGAGTTCCAGCCACAGGAAGCATTGGAGTGCCAGTAACGGCCGAAAGGTCGATCGCCACCGACAAAGCCTTAATGCCGCCCGGTGCACTAGCATTAATTAGTACAAAACTCCCTTATCCGAATGCGGCGGGACAACTCGAACAAAATGCCGTGAATCGGTACGTTTTGGATCAGGATACTGGCGGTGCAATCAAAGGCGCGGGGAGAGTTGACGTATTTATGGGAACGGGGGATTTAGCGGGCGATCGGGCCGGTTATATCAACTCAACAGGAGAACTGTATTATCCGCTTTTAAAGTAGATTAATTCTACTTGATGTGATTGTTTGCTGTGCGTCGCAATCCCGGACACGGCAGTGCCGTGTCCCTACAGATATCGCCGGCAATCAATATGTAATCTATTTTTGATAATTGTTATAAAATAGAAAATACCCCACCCTCCCAATCTCACAAATGCTAGACAAAATTATGCAATTCTTCAAACGACTAATTCAGCGAATATTCGGAACCCCAGCCCCGCCCTCCCCGCCGGAAAATACCGCCATCCGCCCCGCCCTAACTGACGCGGAACACGAGTCGAAATTCATGGAAATTCTCGAAGGGGTGAATGCCGGTTGGAGTCGCGGGGATGTAGCGGGATTCTTAATCGCAAAACGCCTTAAAGATGGTGAATTGGCGGCTTGGTTGCGACGGTTTGGCCAAAGATTGTTAGAGGGCGAACATGATGAGACCGCTGCTACGGATGCGGTGGCATCGCTTCAGGAATTAGCGCAGCGGCTGGTATTGTTAGGTAGAATTGGCAGCGGGGAATTGTCAGAGGTGGCGAGGCAAATTGGGCGGGAGATATTGACACGGTTTCCGCTGCCGGAGGTTGAGGAGGAGGATACAAAGGGGAGGGTGATTGAGGCGGTGTTTGTTGGGGATGGTTTGGGTTTTTCGGGGGAAGTGAACCGCAGAGGCGCTGAGGCTGCGGAAGCAGAATCGGAAGTTAATGTAGATGCTGAGGCGTGGTGCGATCGAGGGAATGAGCAGTATAATTTAGGAAGATTTGAAGAGGCGATCGCATCTTATAACCAGGCAATTGCTCTCCAACCAGACTATCGCGATGCTTTGCACAACCGAGAGGTAGCGCAACGTAAGTTAGGCGAAATTCCATAGGCGAACTCGCTTGTATCCATAATTTTTGCTAGGTATTGCGAGCGGTATGATACTATTAAGAATTAAGCGCAGTTTCCGTCCATAATTATTATACACTAAAATAGGTGTTGGAGGATTTAAATCCTCACTAGCAACTTAATTTGTAAGGTGCACAATCCGCACCCTAAAATAGATTTATCCTATTAGGATTAATCCCAAATCCTTGCATCCACAACCAAAATAGAATGACACAAGTAATCGGCATTGACTTAGGCGGAACCGCAATTAAACTCGGCAGATTTAGCGAAGACGGCATTTGTCATCAATCCTTAACTGTCCCAACCCCTCAACCCGCAACGCCAGAAGCCGTTTTAGCCGCGATGACCGATGCTATTTTACAACTGAATCCGGTCGAAAATGCTGTAAGTGCGATCGGCATCGGCACTCCAGGCCCCGCAGATGCCGCTGGCAGAATAGCGAGAGTAGCAATTAACCTCAAAAACTGGCATAACGTCCCGCTAGCTGACTGGTTGGAAGCTAAAACCGGACTGCCGACCATATTAGCAAATGATGCCAACTGTGCCGGATTGGGAGAAGCTTGGTTGGGTGCCGGAAGGCCATTTAAAAATCTAATTTTACTAACTTTAGGTACAGGCGTCGGCGGTGCACTTATCCTAGACGGTAAACTATTTGCAGGCCATCTAGGCGCGGCCGGAGAACTAGGATTGATTACTATAAATCCCGACGGCCCGGAGTGCAACAGCGGCAATCGCGGTTCTTTAGAACAATATGTTTCGGTGCAAGCAATTCGCCGGGAAATGGGTTTGGAACCTGTAGAATTAGCAAATTTAGCTAAGTCGGGAGATGCCAAAGCTTTAGAATTTTGGCAAAATTACGGGCGCTATCTGGGTATCGGTTTGGCAAGTATAATTTATATTTTAACGCCGGAAGCTATTATTATCGGCGGCGGAATTAGTGCAGGTGCAGAATTTTTCTTGCCGCAGGTTCGAGCCGAAATTGAGCGGCGGGTGCTGCCGAGTTCTCGCGAAGATTTGCAGTTATTGGTTGCTGAATTAGGCAATCAAGCAGGCATGGTAGGCGCGGCCAAATTAGCTTGGCAGCTTGCTCAATAGTGAAAATTTAAAAATACAGCGCATTTTACTGCGCTTTTTTCATATCTAAACTTAGGAAGCAACCTAAGCAGCTTACCCCAAAAAAAATTAAAATGAATGTTAGGATTTACTAAAAATAGCCTCTCTTCCTCCTTCATTGTTCCTCCTTCTAACTAATGACTAATGACTTCTTCATGGCAGAGATTGTCCAGTCGTCTTTTTAATGAATTCCTGAATTTCTTGATAAGCGTCCGGGTTGCTTTGGCGCAGGATAATAATATTAGTTGCGCTGTCAGGCAGGCAAAAGCTTAGCCGACCGTTCTGTTCGCAAGCAAAAGAGCTAATTCGACTCATATCGATCGCAAATTCTTTACGGTCATAATTAATTTTAATCCACGAGCCTCTCGAATTGCGGTCAATGGTTTTTTTGAGGTAATCGAGAACTTGCTTGTAAGCCTCATAATTGCCTTGGGGATTGAGGATAATCGGCTGACTGCTATTAGGCAGCCAAAAGGTGAGACGCTTGTTATCCAGTTCGCTCGAAAAAGCACTAATAGTGTCAAGGTCAATTATGTATGTACTTTTCTCATAAGTAATTTTGCTCCAATAAGCCACAAAGCCTCCTCAAACCTGTGTTTCCTGGTATTTTAGGATAGTTTGACAACTCATACCATTTTAGATTTTAGATTTTAGATTTTAGATTGGGCATGACTGATGACTATCGGGGTTGGGAAGTTGCCTAAAGTTGCATTTTTTTTGAAACTGGTATCACCATTGAAATCCAAGCTAAAAAGTTAAGTAAAAATAATCAGCATTTTTACCTTCTGCCTTCTGCCTTTTGCCTTCTCCCTTCGGGTACTACCCCCCCAACCCCTATGCTAGGGCTGGGGGGTGAGGTTTTTCACTCGTTGAGGATGCTGCCCGATATCTAGTCCGGTAAGTGCGACCCGAATCAAATCCGATTGTTGGGTTGGGCGGGTGAGAGTACGAGCGATTGTCTGCCTGATTTGAATATTGTGTACTCTCACCCGGCCCTACAGACATCTAATATATCAGAACTAATCGATCGCACATGATATCAGATCAGTTTCCTGCAAGTTTCCCAGCCACCAAGTGAAGAGCCTCAGCTTCTAAAACATCCTGCTTTCCCTGGATGCTAGCGGCCTGGATAAACCCTTGAAACAAGGGGTGGGGGGCGCTAGGTCGAGATTGGAATTCGGGGTGAAATTGACTGGCTATGAAAAAGGGATGGTTGGGCAATTCGATCATTTCTACCAATCGGCCGTCTGGAGATGTACCGGAGACTGCATAACCTGATTCTAAGAAAAGATTGCGGTAGGCGTTGTTAAATTCGTACCGATGCCGGTGCCGCTCGTAAATCACTTCTTTCTGATAAAGTTTGAAAGCTAGCGTGTCGGGGTTGACACGGCACGGATACAAACCCAGTCGCATTGTACCGCCCAAATCGACTACATCTTGCTGTTCTGGCAATAAATTAATTACCGGATTTGATGTATCCGGGTCAAATTCAGCGCTGTTGGCATCCTTTAGTTGGGCGGTGTTGCGTGCCCATTCAATCACAGCACACTGCATCCCCAAACACAATCCCAAAAACGGAATTTTGTTGTGTTTGGCATATTCGATCGCTGCTATTTTGCCGTCAACTCCCCGAACCCCAAAACCTCCCGGTACAAGAATGCCGTTGATATCTTTGAGATAATTATCGAGGTTTCCCGATTCTAAATCTTCTGAGTTAATCCAGTGCAAATTTAGGTCGCAGCCGATCGAGATTGCCGCGTGCCGCAAAGCTTCGACCACTGAAAGATAAGCATCGTTCAACCGCACGTATTTGCCAACTAAAGCAATATCAATTTTGTGATTGGGACTGTAAAGCCTGTTGACTAAAGTTTGCCACTGATGCAAATCTGGCTGGCGATGTTCGAGTTGCAGCAAATTGAGCGTTTGTTGCGCTAAACCTTCCTGTTCCATCATCAGCGGCACTTCGTAGATACTTTTAGCATCTTGAGCGGTGATGACACATTCTTCGGGTACGTTGCAGAATTCCGACAATTTCTGTTTCATGCCCAAAGACAGCGGGCGATCGCACCTACAGACTAAAATATCTGGTTGAATGCCGATCGACCGCAATTCCTTCACCGAATGCTGAGTCGGTTTAGTTTTCATCTCTCCAGCCGAAGGAATCCAAGGTATCAGCGTGACGTGCATATACACAACATTTTGCCGGCCGACATCCTTGCGAAACTGGCGAATTGCCTCCAAAAACGGCAAAGATTCAATATCTCCCACCGTTCCGCCGATTTCCGTAATCACGACATCGGGATTAGTATTTTGTGCTACCCGGTGAATTCGCTCTTTAATCTCGTTAGTGATGTGCGGAATCACCTGCACCGTGCTCCCCTGATACTCACCCCGGCGTTCTTTGTTGATCACCGCTTGATAAATGGAACCCGTGGTGACGCTATTGAGGCGAGACATGGATGTATCCGTAAAACGCTCGTAGTGCCCCAAATCCAGGTCAGTTTCGGCACCGTCTTGCGTGACGAAGACTTCTCCGTGCTGAAACGGGCTCAGAGTGCCGGGGTCAACGTTAATATAGGGATCTAGCTTCAAAATCGAGACAGAATAGTCCCGCGACTTCAATAGGCGGCCCAAAGAAGCACCGACTATTCCCTTGCCGATGCTGGAAACCACGCCGCCGGTCACAAACACAAATTTGCTCATAGGATTTTCGACTTTAGATGTTTCAATGTCAGGTCAGACTCAAATGTGACATAGGTAATCCATAAGGGCAACCACGGGGATTGCCCCTACACCCATTTGACCAAATTATTGACAATTGTTATGTGCTTCCAACCAAGTTGTCAAATCTGACAAAGTGGTAAAGTCTAATACAGCCTCTCCTAAACTCTCTAATTCCTCAACGGATAACTGACTTATACAGGCTTGGATATCCGGCGACAGTGCGCCTACACTACGTTCCAACTGGCGAGTAATTAATCGCAAATTCCCTTGTTTGATACCTTGCTCGATACCTTGTTCGATACCTTGCTCGATACCTTCTGCAAGGGCTATTTTGGTAGCTAGACTAATGGAGCCACGCTGGTCTTGAATGAAGATTTCTCGCTTATCTAACTCATCTAGTTCCTGAGCATTTAGATTCGCTCTATTGGCAATTTTAAAAGCCTGTTTCAGTTCCTGTACATTTTCCAATTCTTCTGGAACAGACTGTAAAGCTTGAGCTGTTTTCATGAAGTATATCCACTTATCTGTCAAGGTTTCTAATTCATCTAGTTCCTTGTTGAATTTTGGTAACTCCACAAACACCAGCTCAAATTGATCCGCTAGATAATCTACTAAAAATGTCTTTTCTTTGAAGATGAAGTGCGAAATCACTGTCTCCATGTTCTCAAACATTTTAAAATCTGTAATGGTCAGAGCAATCACAGGGTTTAAATTGCTGTAGCCACTTCCTGTGCTTAGCTGCATTGAATAAGTTTTAGTTGCATTATACAAAACCCGCTGCTGAAAGTATTCTACATTCAAAACCTGCATTTCAATAATCACAGTTTTGTCACCAGTAATCTTGGCTTTAACATCCAAGTAAGTATCTTTGATACCTTTAATGTTTGGAGCTAAATAGGGGTCGATAATTTCTAAATCTTCGATAACTGGCTGTGCTTCGTAGAGGAGAGCATTTAAAAAACTAATCAAAATGTCTTTACTGTCATCCGAGCCGAAGATTTTTTTAAAGGCAAAGTCGGTTTTGGGGTTGATAAAATTCATGGTAATTACAATTTATTAGAATTTGAGGGGTTTCGGTTAGAGCTATTTAACTGTCGTCTAACTTAATTATACAATCTTGCAGGTTGGGGTCGATCGCCCGTTGGTGAAGCCCTCGAAGAGGATCGACCAAACCTGCTCGTTTTGGCAGCCGTTTCTTCATTTTTCCCAGAAAGCTAACTCAGGAACGTTTTGCAAAGGGTAAAGTCATGATAAACAAAGCACCTCAAGTCTGCTAAAAACAACAGCTATGAAGTTTGTCTGCGTTCTATCCCCTCAACGGTTGCTTTCTGCTGGTATCGCATTGCTCGCGGCGATCGAGTGTGGCGTGTGGCTCGCTCCCAATGGGGCGCGGGCCAATGCTCTTGGGGAAAATTATTCGTCTGTGTCGCCCAAAATTCTCGCTAGTAACGATGTTAATTGCAATGGCGGACGATCGCCCGAAACTCGCTGTCCTGTCGGCGGTTTGTTCGTCAAGGGTCAAAATACGGCCAGAGAACAAGTCTTTCCGCTCAAGCAGACTGAAGTTAAAGCCAAAATAGCTGGCAATATCTCCCGCGTTGAAGTTGTTCAGAAATTTGAAAATCCTTTTCCCGAATCTTTAGAAGCTGTTTATGTATTTCCTTTGCCCGACGAAGCGGCGGTGGATGATATGGAAATTAAAATAGGCTCACGAACTATTAAAGCTGATATCAAACTCCGCGAGGAAGCTTTGGAAATTTACCAAAAAGCCAGACAGCAAGGCCGGACTGCGGGTTTGTTGGAACAAGAACGCGATAATATTTTTACTCAGTCTCTCGCTAATATCAAACCGGGAGAAAAAATTGAAGTTACTATTCGCTACACGGAAAGTCTCAAGTTTGCCGGCGGCGATTACGAATTTGTGTTTCCAATGGTGGTTGGGCCGCGCTATATTTCGGGAAATACGACCGATGCCGATCGCATTAACCCGCCTGTTTTGCCTCCAGGAACGCGATCTGGTCACAATATCGCTGTTTCCGTAGAAATAGATGCCGGAGTTGCGATCGGCGATGTCCGCTCTACTTCCCATCAAATTACCACTGACCGCAGCGGCAATATTGTGCAAGTCCAATTAGCCAATTCAGACACAATTCCCAATAAAGATTTAATTTTGCGCTATCGAGTGGCGGGCGAAAATACTCGGGCCACTATTTTGACTCAATCCGACCAGCGGGGCGGTCATTTTGCTACTTATATGATTCCGGCTTTAAATTACAAAACTAATGAAATTGTACCGAAAGATGTCGTGTTTTTGATGGATACTTCCGGTTCTCAACAGGGCGAACCGCTAGCAAAATCTAAGGAGTTGATGCGACGCTTCATTCAAGGGCTGAATCCCAACGATACTTTTACTATTATTGATTTTGCAAACACTGCGACAGCGCTTTCAACAACTCCTTTACCGAATACGGCGGCCAACCGACAAAGGGCAATTAATTATATCGACAAGTTGCAGGCTAACGGTGGCAGTGAATTGCTTAACGGCATTCAAGCAGTAATGAATTTTCCGGCGCCGGCAACGGGAAGGCTGCGGAGTATTGTACTAATTACTGACGGTTACATTGGTAATGAAAATGAAGTCCTAGCTCGGGTTCAGCGGAGTCTGAAGCCGGGAAATCGACTTTATAGTTTTGGTGTCGGGGGTTCGGTGAATCGGTTTTTGCTCAACCGTTTGGCGGAAGTGGGAAGAGGCACGTCTCAAGTAATTCGTCAAGATGAACCGTCAGCAGAAGCGGCCGAAAAGTTTTTTCGTCAAATTAATAGTCCGGTATTGACTAATATTCAAATTAGTTGGGAAGGAATGGGGGAAAAACCGGAGATTTATCCGATCGCACCCCCAGACTTATTTACCAGTCAGCCGCTAGTTTTGTTTGGCAAAAAGACCGATCGAGCTAACGGCCAACTTCGCATTCGGGGCACTCTTGCGGGCGGCAAAGCTTACGAGCAAGTTTTACCTGTTAATTTTGCTCAATCCGGCGCGCGGCAGCGGGAGTCAACTTCAGTCGCAGCAGGCGCTACGGATTTTGGCAATCCGGCGGTAGCTCAGCTTTGGGGGCGATCGCGCATTAAAGATTTAATGAATCAAATGTTTGGTGGTGAGACTAAATCTCTGGTGGAAGCTGTGACTAATACTGCTCTAACTTATCGGTTGCTGTCGGAATACACGGCTTTTGTGGCTGTGAGCGAAGAAGTGCGAGTCGAACCTGATGGATCTCGTCGTAGGGTGCAAGTGCCTGTGGAATTGCCGCAGGGTGTCAGCTATGAAGGTATTTTCGAGTCGGAAGGGGCAGAGCCAACTAGAGGCGGCTCTCGCAGCGTTACCTCGAATCGCAACTCGGCACCGGTAAGTCCAGCTCCTGCTATGCCGCGGCAGCGAGGTTACGGTGAGTTGCAACCCTCGCAGCCAAAGGTTTCTCGCCTCCAAGTAGTTAGCGCCGAAGGGTTGGATGCCGGGGCGATCGCCGCTTTGACTCAATACTTGCAATCTGTTACTCTGCCCACAGGGGTTAGCGGTGAAACGGTGTGGGAGTTATCGGTACAAGATGGCCGCGTGGCGCAAGTGGCGATCGACCCTCAAACCTCGACGATGCCAGCAACAGACGCCGTAGAGAGTCTCAAGAGTGCCTTGAGTTCCTGGCAACCTCCCGCAGGATTTAAGGGCACGCTGCGCCTGAAGTTGCGAATAACGGTCGATCGTTAAGCAATGACTATCTATGTCACAAAACATTAACTTTTAATTCAAAAATACCGAAAGTGCGATCGCTACCGCGTGGAAGATATAAAATCTTTATTAAGAGATTGCCTTTAAACAGAAAGTAAGGTTAATGAAATTTATACCGTTTGAGGCAAACGCTAAAACAGTTTCCTTTCTGAAACAGTTTCCTTTATGAAACAACCTTAACAGTAAAGATTTCTGGATCGAAACCCCACAATCATAGAAGGTATTGTAAAACTTCATTGAGTTTATAAGCAATTATAAACAATAATGGTATTATATTGTTGTGAGTGTTGAACAAGGAATACGCATAGCCCAAAAAACGCAAGTCTCAAATGCAACTAACAGAGAGGCACATCATTAAATCAACGGAACACCGTTTCGCCCAAATTGACGAACTAGCTTTCAAGTCCAAAAACCTCTACAATGCCGCCAATTACGTTATTCGTCAGAGCTTTATTTATGGATGGGGTTATGTCAGTTATAACGAAATGAACCGATTGATGAAGTCTCATGAAGCCTACAAGGCTTTGCCTGCTAAAGTAAGCCAGCAAATCTTGATGGTGTTAGACAAGAATTGGAAATCGTTTTTTGAAGCAGTTAAAGCTTACAAGGCTGATTCTTCAAAATTCACGGGTCGCCCGAAATTGCCAAAGTACAAAGACAAAACCAAAGGGCGAAACCTTCTCGTCTACACGATTCAAGCGATTAGTAGTAAACAGTTGAAGAAAGGAATCATTAAACTTTCGGGGACTGAACTTTTAATCAAAACCCAAGTCGCTCCCGATCAGATTTGCCAAGTTAGGCTGGTTCCGAAATGTGATTCCTATGTAATTGAGGTAATTTATGATGAACCGGAGTCCACCCTTGGCAATGCTAATTCTGTAGCTAGTATTGATTTAGGACTAGATAATTTAGTGGCGTTAACTTCAAATCAACCGGGATTTATCCCTTTGTTGATCAACGGGCGACCATTGAAATCGATTAACCAGTTCTACAACAAACGCTCTTCACGATTACAATCCCAGTTAAAAGGGAACCGCAAAACTTCACCCCGGATTCAGCGCTTAACTCGTTGTCGCCATCAAAAAGTTGATAATTACTTGCATCATGCTAGTCGCCTGATTGTTGCGATTTTAAATACCAAAAAAATTGGGACGCTAGTAATTGGCAAGAATGCACAGTGGAAAACTGAAATTGATCTAGGGAAGCAAACCAACCAAAACTTTGTTAGTATTCCTCACTCTCGATTAATTGAAATGTTGGAGTACAAAGCTCGGTTGGCAGGAATCAATGTAATTGTCCAGGAAGAATCCTACACATCGCGGGCCAACTTCGTGGGTCTAGATCCAATCCCTGTCTACGGGAAAACAGAAAAAGAGCCGATGTTTACTGGTAAGCGTATCAAGCGAGGTTTGTACAAAACATCGACTGGTCAGTTAATTAATTCTGATATCAACGCTTCGTACAACATCCTCAGAAAAGCAATCCCAAATGCGTTCAGCAATGGGATAGAGAGCTGCGTAGTTCGAGCCTTGCGCGGGTTAATCCGCTTAAAGTAAAAGTGAAAGGGGAGGGACTTAACGCCTCCCATGTCAATAAATTACTATACTTTTACCACCTATGATGCCCTATGGAAGTTAGTGAACTGCTCAACAATTACGAAAAAGGACAACGAGACTTTACTGGAGCCGACCTCAGCGGGAAAGACCTCAGCGGAGCAATCTTAATCGGAGTCAACCTTTCGCGAGCTAATCTTTCCGGGGCGAACCTCAGCAGGGCGTTTCTCACCAAAGCAACACTCAAAGATGCACAGATGCACAGAGCAAATTTAACTTTTGCCAAAATGGGTGAAACCCAACTCTCAGGTGCAGATTTGACAAAAGCTAATTTGAGTGGAGCTTTTTTGGTAAAAGCAAAATTGCCCAAAGTAAAGTTAAGCGGCGCAACTTTAACTGGCGCCAACCTGCGGGCTGCTGTGTTGTGGAATGCCAATTTGTGTAGCGCCGACTTGCAATTAGTTAACTTGCTGGGCGCAAATCTGACGGGAGCTAATTTTAAGTGGGCAAACCTTTACGGTGCAAGGCTCAATAGTGCAAAACTTTTTGGAGCTCAATTAACCGGAGTCAGTCTGCGGCGAGCGCAGTTGACAGGGGTGAATCTCTGCGGTGCAGATTTGAGCGGCGTCAACGTGAGCGAAGCTAAACTAATGGGAGCTAATTTGGAAGGCTCGAATTTGGCGGGGGCGAATTTCAGCGCGGCTCAGTTGCGTGGGGTGAAGTTGGCGGGTGCAAACTTAACTGGGGCTAAGTTGAAGGGAAGTTGTTTGAGAGGGGCAAATCTGAATTGGGCGAAGCTGTGTCAAGCTGATTTGATGGCAGCAGATTTGAGCGAGGCGACGTTAATAGGAGCTAATTTAGATAATGCTTTGTTGGCGGGAGCTACTTTGCCGGAATCTACTAGGCGCTATTTTTCCTTAGCTGGGGCTGGCAGAGTCAATTCTTGGGAAGTTACGGAAATTAATTGTTGAGTGTTGAGTGTTGAGTGTTGAGTGTTGACTGATGAGTGTTGAGTGTTGAGTGTTCACTGATGACTATGACAATTAATTTTGGGGTGGTGCTGGTAACTGCTGCATCGGAGGCGGAGGCTGAGAATCTCGCTAAATCTCTAGTTGAAAACAAGCTGGCTGCTTGTGTGAGTTTGTCGCCAATTCGCTCGATTTATACTTGGCAAGGTGAGATTCATGCCGAGTCAGAATGGCAGTTGGTGATTAAAACTGGAGTTTAGACTAAAAAACGATCGCACCTAAAAGTAGCTGCCTCTCAACCGCAGGCAAGTTATTGCTCAAAAA
>NZ_JAUBSA010000034.1:0-64251 GCF_036702115.1 Microcoleus sp. LAD1_D5
AACTTATATTGCCGAGGAGAACTCGAATTCACTCATCTTTCTAAATGCTGTTTTCTCACTTTTTCAGCAAGCCCTACTTACTGGCCGTAAACAATGTGTTAAATTTAACTTAACTCACGCTAGTTAATGTTTAGTTGCATAAAGATAATTTTTCCCGCCTATCTACTTAAGCGCGCCGATATGCGATCCGGTTGTGGACTCATATCAAATCCGGCAGCATCGTTTTGGTAAAATCCAGTCAACAGTCACGGAAGCTGCAACCGGAATTGATATAATTCCTCTACCTTAATCTGTGTTTATCTGCCCTCATCTGCGGTAAAAGAAAGAAAATTTCTCGGACCGCAGATGACAAGGGATTGACGCTGATTCACGCAGATGCAGCTCAGAGATATATGAATAATTCCGCTCCTAACAGATTTGATATCAATTGTTTAATCTAAAATCTAAAATCTAAAATCGACTCAGCAAAGTTCAAGCGTCCCAATGGGGGCTGGGGAGTCAACTCTAAAATTTAAAATTTAAAATCTAAAATCTAAAATCTAAAATCTAAAATTGACTGACATTCCTTGCCTCCATCTATCAAAAGAGGGAACTTTTTTAACCGCTCGTCGGTGGATAACCTCTATCTAGAGAACGGTTACGCCGATCGCTCAAATCGAGTAAAAATAGAATGTCATATCTTCTTTTGTATTCTATGAAACTGAATTATTTTACCAAACAACTGGCGACTGTCGGGCGCTTGATGGCTGCAACTATGCTTTGCGTGTCAGCGATGGCCTTCGTGTGGTCTGGTGCATTCTTCTCGAACACCGCAGCAATGGCCTCTCCTGCTGTAAACTCGATGGCAGCAGAAGCAGATGCGGGCGATAAGGTTCAAGAAAAAGCCAGCAAAGATGCTGGACGAGCCAAGAACTTCATCCGAGATACAGAAGAGAAGGTTAAGGAAACTGCCAAGACAAATGCTGCTAAAGTCGATCGATCATCGGAGGATGGTAGTGTAGTAGAGCGCAAAGCTAAGAAAGATGCGGCCACAATTGAGAAAAGAGCATCGGAAGATTCAGCTCGGACTCAGAAAGCAGTAGATAATACCAAGAATGCTGTCGAGAGCGCTGTTGACAGCATCAAGGGTGTTTTTAGCAAGTAGACCATAAATAAGTAGGTAAGCGCAAAAAAACAATAATATCTTGCAGGGGCTTGTAGGGGCGGCTTTAGCGCTTATCTACAGTAAGGGCGAGTCATCGTTGCAGAACCCGCCCTCTCCCCAAGTGATGTTTATTTGTACTTACTTACTTGAAACTGAAAGATTGATGTACATTGACCAAGACCTCTATACGGCTCGTGTAACCGACCCGAAGCCCTTCTTTAAAATTGCCGCAAAAAGCGCAAGTCGCTAGCATAAACCCGGCGAATGTCGTCGATTTCATAAAGTACCATTGCGAACCGCTCGACACCAAAACCTGCAGCAAACCCAGTATATTTTTCTGGATCTAAACCGACTCCTTTAAGAACGTTAGGATCGACAGTTCCGCAGCCCAAAACTTCCAGCCATTTGCCGTTCCACTGCAAATCAACTTCGGCAGAAGGTTCCGTAAACGGAAAGTAACTGGTGCGGAAACGAATCGGCAAATCTTGCCCGAACATTTGCCGCAAAAACTCTTTAATTGTGCCTTTCAAGTCAGTAAATGTCAGACCTTCATCAATTGCTAAAAGTTCAATTTGGTGGAAAACTGCGGCGTGAGTAGCATCAACAGTATCGCGGCGGTAAACGCGGCCGGGAGAGACAATCCGAATCGGCGGTTTGTGCTGTTCCATGTAACGAATTTGCACTGATGATGTCTGAGTCCGCAGCAAGTCGCCACCGGGCAAGTAAAATGTATCTTGCATATCCCGCGCTGGGTGGTCTGGCGGTGTGTTCAGCGCCTCGAAGTTGTAATAATCTGTTTCCATTTCCGGGCCGTTGGCGACGGTGTAGCCGAGGCCGACAAAGATATCGAGAGCGCGGTCTATGACTGCGTTTAATGGGTGTACGCGGCCTTGGGGGCGAAAAATCCCCGGCATGGTGACATCGATGGTTTCTGAGGCTAATTTGGCTCCAATTTGGGCGGTTTGGAGGGCGGCGCGCTTGTCTTCTAAATCGGCTTGCAGGGCTTCTTTGACTGTATTGGCGATCGCACCTACTTTAGGTCGTTGGTCTGGCGACAGTTTGCCCATCATGCCTAAAATTTGAGACAGTTGGCCTTTTTTGCCGAGGTAGCCGACGCGCAACTGTTCGAGTTGTTCGAGGGTATTGGCAGTGGCGATCGCACTTTTTGACTCTTGACCGAGGGTTTCTAGTTGAGTTTCAATGTCGCTTAGCTGGACAGTCATTTTGATTTTAGATTTTAGATTTTAGATTTTAGATTGATGGCTGTTTTGGGCCAAGTTGAGTTTAGCGCAATTTTGGCTCTACAGTCTTGTTGATTTTAGATTTTAGATTTTAGATTTTCGGCAGTTACGGATAATTTGTAATAAGTAATTCGATGTTAGAGCGATCGCCCTAGTTGAATCTAGTTTAGTATTGTTATAAGGCCTATAAAAATTTCAATGAAACTTTTAATTAGCAACGACGACGGCATCTTTGCACAAGGCATCCGCAGCCTCGCCAACGCTCTCGCCGCCGCTGGCCACGACGTGAGCGTAGTTTGTCCCGACAGAGAGCGCTCCGCTACCGGCCACGGCCTTACCTTGCACCAACCCATCCGCGCCGAAATTGTCGAATCTATTTTTGATCCCGCAGTCCAAGCTTGGGCCTGTTCGGGCACTCCCGCCGACTGCGTGAAACTTGCTTTGTGGGCTTTACTTGACAAACCGCCGGATTTTGTTCTTTCCGGTATCAACCACGGGCCCAATTTAGGCACGGATATCATCTGTTCGGGTACGGTTTCGGCAGCAATGGAAGGAATTATGGAAGGCATTCCCAGCATTGCTTTCAGCCTCGCCAGCTTTACTTCGCAGGAATTTGGGCCGGCGGTGGATTTCGCTGTCACCTTGCTGGCACAGTTGGAAAAACAGCCAATGGCGAAACCGATGCTGTTGAACGTCAACATACCGGCAGTTACACAAGCAGAAATTACCGGAGTTGCGATCGCCCGTCAAGGCATTCGCCGCTATTTCGACATATTTCAAAAGCGCACCGATCCACGCGGCAAAACTTATTATTGGCTGGCTGGGGAATTGTTAGAAGATGTAGAAGAAAGCGCCGATTCGGCGGTGCCGCATGATATCCCTACGGACGTACAAGCTATTCGCGACAACAGAATAACCGTAACTCCCTTGCAATATAATCTCACCTGCGCTCCCGACTTGCACTCGTTGCGGGATTGGCAAGTTGAAGGTTTTCCCAAGCAGTGAGCTCCGATCGACCCGATCGGAGCGGTAAACTAGGAATTAAGGAAAAGTGCCTCTCAAGGTCTATACCTTAAGCGTTAACACAGGCCCCCAATTACTTGTTAGTTTTTTTTACTCAAGAAAAACAGTTATGAACGCTCCCACCTATAACACTCATTCTGTCACTTGCCCGATCTGCAACCGTTCCAGCGTCGTAGGCCCAGTCGGCATGGTCAGTGGACTATTCACTTGTCCCCACTGCCATTCTCATATGGTAATTAGCTGGAGCGGTCATTTTGTGCGCGATCCTTTTAGTCTCAAACAACTGACGGTGGGAAAGATGCTCAGGCGCGAGAGCAGACCGTTAGCTCGCCTTCAGCGGGACTTTGGGCTGGGTAAGCCTTTTCCGCTGATTGCAATTTTGGGCAGTGTGGTCTTTTTCGGGTGTGCGCTAGCCGCTACGGAACAATCGCTACCCCGACAGAATTCACTTCAAGGATTTTTAGAGTGGGTGAGCGGAACTGGTAATTCCCAAGATGTCTCACGTTAACATTTCTTAAAAGAAATTGTGACAGATACTGCGTGCAAATATCTATTCCTTTAGGTAGAAATCACACTATTTTAGCAATTGCATCCATCTTGAGCTACGGGTAAGCACTTAAACGCCGTGCCCTTGATCCTGTGTCCAAAAACGTCAAAACCCCAGTCCGGCAGGGGTTAAAACCCCTGCCGCAAAGCTCAAGTCTGGTGGGCTTAAGTTTCACGAGGGTGTTTCGAGTTAAGTTGAAACAGATTACATCGCTCAATTGAGAAACTCAGCAATTTTTCTAACTGCTGTTTCCAAAATTGCTGGCGACTCGACTAAGGCAAATCGCACGTAGCCTTCTCCTGATTTCCCGAAACCGGCACCGGGGGAAGCTGCGACTCCTGTACTCTGTACTAGCTGAGTGCAAAATTTCACGGAATCTTGGGCCCAAGGTTCCGGCAGTTTCGCCCAGACGTACATGGTGGCGGGGGGTACGGGCACTTGCCAGCCGATGCCCTGTAGCGCGTTTACAAAGGCATCCCGGCGTTTTCTGAAGGTTTCTACGCTGGTTCTGACGGTATCTTGAGGGCCCGTTAATGCGGAGATCGCTCCGTTTAAAATCCCTCGGTATTGGTTGAAGTCCACTGCGGCTTTTACCTGTCGCAGGGCTGCAATTAGTTCGGAATTGCCGATCGCATATCCGACGCGAAAACCTCCCATACTGTACGATTTGGATAGTGTAAAAAACTCGATCGCCACACTCTTATCTCTATCGGCCTGAAATATTGACGGCGCCATCAATTTTCGATATTCTTCCTCGTTACCAGACTCTGCCTCTATGAGAGAATTGCGATCGTCAAACACCAAATCCACATAAGGGAAATCGTGAACTAAAACCAGCCCATGTTCTCGACAAAAAGCCACAGCTTTCTCAAAAAAAGCAACCGGGGCGATCGCAGTTGTAGGATTGTGAGGATAGCTCAAAACCATCATCTTCGACTCAGCCAGCACTGCTGTCGGAATATCTTCAAATATCGGCAAAAACGCATTTTCTGCTAATATCGGCATCGGATAAATTTGACCGCCAGCCAAATGCACACCGCCCGCATGGGAAGGATAGCCCGGATCGAGCAACAAAGCAAAATCTCCCGGGTTGAGTACAGCTAAAGGCATATGCGCCGTGCCTTCTTGGGAACCAATTAACGGCAGCACTTCTGTTTCTGGATTGACTGAAATGCCAAATTTTTGCTCGTACCAAATAGCTGCTGCTTCCCGAAAAGATTTCGTCCCGTTAAACAGCAAATAGCCGTGAGTGCTGGTGTCGGACAGAGAATGTGCGATCGCATCTGTAATATGAGCCGCCGCCGGCAAATCCGAAGAACCCAGAGACAAGTCAATCACATTTTGTCCCGCTGCTCTAGCTTGAGCTTTTGCCCGATCCATATCGGCAAATACATTAAATTGCAGTGGATCTAAACGTTTAGCAAATTGCATATTTTCTGTATTTTTGGGGAATTTTAAGGAATATTTTTATATTAGCTAAATTATTTTTTTTTACTAACCGCAGAGAGCGCAGAGGGCAGAGGGCGCAGAGTCAGAGAGGAATATCGAGGATCAAAGAGAGATGTTAAAAAAATATGTGCGATGGCTAGAGTTGTAAGTTGGGAGTTGGAAACTCCCGAATCATTTCCACACTTTATAAGTGATCGTCGAGCAAACCGATTAAAGTTTGTTTAGTAATAGCTCCCTCGTGAGAAAGCACTACTTCGGCATTTTTAAATAGCCGGAGAGCTGGGACTCCTTCTACTTTATACTGCTTGACAGTATTAGGATTGGGGTCAATTTCCATTTTAACCACTTTCAGCCGATCGCTGTAGTTGGCCGCCACCCAGTCTATCGAAGGCGCGATCAGTTTGCAAGGCCCGCACCAAGTAGCCCAAAAATAGGCAAGCACTGGTTGCTCTGCTTTCAGGACTTCTGTTTCAAATTTTTCGTCGTTAATGACAATTACACTGTTGCTCATGGTTCTGCGATTATTTTTTCTATTTATTTCTAAAGCACCGGCGGGCGGGAAACTTGTACCAACTGAGAAGACAGGCCAAAAAAACTCTTACTAATTTTAAAACATTCTGCGAATTATTGAGTAGAAACTAAGGACTCGCGACTGATGGCTAATTCTGTTTGGCGTTTAATTCCACTATTGTCGGCGTCTGGTAGCGTGCAGATGGCGATCGACCAATGGCTGCTGGAACAGCATCTAGCGGGCAAACATCCGCCAACTTTGCGATTTTACACTTGGCAACCGGCGGCGATTTCCTTGGGCTACCACCAGCGCCGATGGCCGGAGTTTTGGCAGCAGTTGTCTTGGCAGGGAATGCCTGTGGAGTTGGTGAGGAGGCCCAGCGGCGGGCGCGCCGTGCTGCACCAAGGGGATTTAACTTATGCAGTTGTGGCGTCGGGATTTGGAAGCAGCCGTATGAAAGCTTATCAGACTATTTGCGAGTTTTTGATTGAGGGTTGGAGGGCGATGGGTTTGGATTTGCACTACGGGGAAGCTGGAAGGGGTTATATTCACAATCCGAATTGTTTTGGTACTGCGACGGGTGCGGATTTAGTTACACTTGATGGCTGCAAGTTAATTGGTAGCGCGCAATTGCGACGGAGTGATGCTATTTTGCAGCACGGTTCGATGCGTTTGCAGCCGGATGTTAAATTGTTTTCTCAAGTTTTTGGGGACAAATTAATTCCTGTGCAATTACCTCTACCTGAAGGGGGAGATGATTTGATTGCCACTGTAATTGATGTTTTGAGTGTGGCGGCTTGTCGCTGTTTTGAGATTGATTTGGAGGTGCAGCCGCTTTCGGATCAGGAATGGCAGGATATTTTGGAATTAACAAGTAATAAGCTGTTTCACATTTAACCTGCATATTTGCGAGCCGGCTTTCCGCGCGCCTTTTGGTAACAGCCAAGATGACCGTTCCACAAGAGATTTGTGGAATAATTCTTGTGGGAGATGTCAAAAAGTCGGCCACCTTTTGGGAACAGCCAAGATGGCCGTTCCACAACAAAGAGTTTTTATTGTAGAACAGCCATTTTGGCTGTTACTGAGACAAGTTAAAAACTTGTACACTGCTTTTTATTAAAAGTCTTCTGACCCGTTGCTCTAACGCCACCAAAAAAGTTAAATTTATATGCACTACAGCTTATGGCTGTGGCTGAGTTTGAACGATCGGCTCTTGGGCAATTTCGCCCAATTTCACAGAATCCAACAAGCTTTCCCAATCAGCCTTGAACGTTGTATCATTAGGCTGATCACGGCGAGCGGCAGCTAAAGTGCTGAGGGCATCTTGCCAAATCCCATTTTCAGCATAAATAAAGGTTTTTTGGCGCGGATCTGCCTGATCTAATTGACGGCGGATATCTGCACTGAGTTCAACACGCCGTACAGTACCGATTTGGATCTGATCTGCCGATCGATCTTGAGAGTCGCAAATCACTGTAAAATTCCAAGTGTAACTTTTGCCTACTTCCAAGGGCTGCACATTTTTGTTAGTGGGGATACTAACGCCGATTACCCCTGATAAATTGCTAATTGTGAGATCCTGTTTATAAATCTGGTTGCCACTTTGATCTTTTAAGATAAATTCGGCTGATTCCGCCTCTGTTGGAGGCAAGTAGAAAAAGAACGTTGGATAGTCGAAAACAGTCCGTCCGATCTTATTTGTAGGCACTAAGGCTGTGAGACCTAGCTGACTAATGCTCGCGCAGCCACCGCGCACAGGGCGTCCCGGTTGAGTGGGAGGCCGCTCATCAATATCTTCACGGGGCTGAATGAAGCGCGGCCCTCCCGGTACAGTGGGTGGTTGGCCCACATTCGGGGGAACCGGCTGTCCCACAACTGCTAATTGGGAAGCATTAAGTGTTGCTATCAATACTATTGAGCCAACTGATGTCAGATTGATGAGAAACCTAGTAATTGTTTTCATATTAACTCCATGAATTTGTAGGGAGAGATTCTCTCTTTTTATTTCTTTTTTCTTCCCAAAATCCGGTAGACATTAACTTTTTGTTCCCTGCCTCTTAACGGTAAAGATCCCCAAGATTCTACCTCAAATTTGTCCGCCAGATGCAGAAAGGTTTCTTCTGCAATCAATATCCGGCAAGTGTCCTCATGCCGATCCTTTTCGCAGCTTTCAAGGCGAGAGGCAATATTTACGCTGTCGCCGATTACTCCATATTCTAAACGGGTTGTGCCTCCCAGACTACCCACCATAACAGGCCCTGTAAAGATGCCTACTCGCATTTTTACGGCCGGTAAACCGCGATCGAGCCAATTTTGATTCATTTCTGGCAAGCGCGAACTTATAGCTAAAGCGGAAGATACGGCAAGGCGAGCATCTTCTGCAATTTCTTCTGCAGTGGTGCGGGGAATGGGTACGCCAAATACTGCCAGCATTCCATCTCCGGTAAATTTATTAATCACACCTTGATGTGCTTGGACTTCTTGGGCCATTGCGGATAAATACTCATTTAACCAACTCATTACCACTTCTGGCGGTAGTTTTTCGGAGATTGTACTAAAACCCTGCACGTCGGTGAGGATGATCGTAGCAGTAACTTTTTGCCCTGGCAATAACCCTGATTCGAGCAGATGGACGCGTTCTTTCCACAGCGCATTTGCGATCGCCGGTGAAGTTTGTTGTCCTAATAATTTCATCACAATCCCTTGCTGTTGCCTCGACTGCTCGTATTTATAGGTGACTGCGACTCCTGCGGTGATTAAAAGTGCCATAGCAGGGGAAATTAGAGGTATCCACCCCTGTTGCATGAAGAGGAAAAAGGTGAATCCAAATAATGAGCCGCAAGCTGCGATCGCACTTCCCATCAAATTCAGCGATTTTTCTAGCCGCCAAGCTAAACAGCCGCCGACTGCACTCCAAACAGCGATCCAGAGTATTTCTTGCCATTCGTCCCAATACCAAAATAGCCCTTGGCCGTCTAAAACTGCACTGAGAATTTGGCTGGTGGCCGTTGCGTGAATTAATACCCCAGGCGTCTGGATATTACCGTTTGTAGTAGCGCTGTAAGGGGTAGAAAAAATATCTTTTACAGTTGGGGCTGTAACCCCGATTAAGACTATTTTACCTTTTACCAATTTGGGGTCAACTTTGCCCTTTAAAACTTGAGTTAGGGTCACGGTTTCTGCTATCTTTTTAGAAGATCGGTAATTGAGCAATATTTGATAGCCTTGGGCATTAATGTTTTGATAACCTCCTGAGTCAGCTCGCAATTTTGAAAATACTATTTTGTTAGCCTCGATTTCTTGTTTTTCTGTCAATTTAGACTCTACTTTTTTACTATTTAAATAGGCAAAAGCTAGTCGCATTGAAAATGAAGTCTGTGTCGTTTCCCCCTCGCTAGCAAACATCAAATTGCGACGCACTATACGGTCTGGATCGACTACTAAATCGTTAAATCCTACCCGATTCTCTGGTATGTTAGGATTTGGTGGCACTCGCTGCAGCTTTGAGTCGCCGCGGAAGGTTATCGGAAATATTTTGGGATTTTTCAATTGAATAGCTAATTCTGCATTCCCCGGCTCGTAGGGAATGTCGCGAATTATATCGAGACCAATAGCTAGGGGTTCAAGACGCGCTATTTGTGCGATCGCTTTTGCTAAAGTGCGATCGGAAATTGGCCATTTTTCAATAGTATTAATATCCCGCTCTGTGATTTCAACTATAAGCAACCTGGGGTCAGGGCCCCGATCGGGCCGCAACTGCACCATGAGGTCGTAAGCATTTAATTCTAGTGGCTGCAACCCGCCTAAATGCCTCACTCCCAATAGAGTTCCGGTCACGACAATCCAGATAATAGCAAGAGGCTGCAAGTCAGGGAAGGGGAAGAAATAAGTTAAGTTTTTTCCACGTCCCTCCGCAAATTTATGATAAATTCTCTTAAAGAATGGGGGCATAAAATTTAGTGTTTCAACCCAGAGTGACAAAGTTGGCTACATCTTAACTCATCACTGATGCCCCTTACCGATGCCCAATTTTTAGTTTTCCTGTGCGGTTTTGGCGATCGCACTTAACTGCAATCCCTGCGGATAGCTGTTTTCTTCTTTGCTGCGCTTGATGTCGGCGATTGAAATCTGGGGTTTGAGGTATTTTGCTAAAACTTTAATCACGTCGCCCCGATCGATCGTCCCCGCTACTGAACCAATCGGCGAGAGGACGATGATTCGGGGGAGTTGGCGGGCTTCCATGCTGTTAATTACTTCGGCGATGGATGCTTTTTCCGAGACTGTGGGGGTTTTTCCCAGGGGTTTCAAAATGTTGTGCAAAGTCTGAATTTGCCACTGACTGCGTTCTGTGAAGCGGATATCGTCGATCGACACTAAGCCCAAATCGCGGCCGTTGGTCGCAGCAATGTAAAATGGAAACGGATTGACTTCTAACAAATAGCGATCGGCAAATTCTCGCAGAGTCAAATCTGCATCTACAACTCGAAACTCGCGGCTCATCGCATCGCTGGCTTTAATTTTGAGCAGGGCTTCTTGCAGTGAAGTCAATCGGCTATAAGCAGTGGCATTGCGAATGCCAAACCCGCCGATCAGCGCAATCCACAAACCGCCGAACTCGCGCGCTAAAAAACATAAACTCAGACCCAAAGCAACGCCCAGCCAACCTAAAACTTGTCCTGTTTTTGCCGCCCAGCGAACGCCGGCAAATCGAGAGCCGGTGATTTTCCAAATTGCTGCTTTTAAAACTTGTCCTCCATCCAAAGGCAGACCGGGAATTAAGTTAAATAATCCCAAAACGAGATTGATGAGTGCTACCCTTTCGGTGACAATTCCTAGCAAACTTTTCGGGGGAAGAACTTGAGAACCCAAACCGAGGATTAAAAACACCGCAAAGCTGACTAGAGGGCCGGCAATAGCTACTTGAAAAGCTTGACCGGGAGTTTTTGATTCCGAGTCGATCGAAGCTACTCCGCCAAATAAGAATAAGGTAATAGAATTAACTTTAATGCCTTGCGATATCGCCGCCAAGCTGTGTCCGAGTTCGTGCAAAAGCACGGAAGCAAACAGTAGCAGAGCTATTGCTAACCCCGCACTCCAGGAGAGCGCAGACCCCCACAGGCGGTAACTGCTGGCGTATTCGCGGGTTGCTAAGGCTAAAATTATAAACCACGAATAATCTATAACTAGGGGGATGCCAAATAAAGAGCCGATTCGCCAACCTGTCTGCATGAATTTTCCTGGGAAAGGAGAGCAAGAAAGAGTTTCTATTATATCTTTTCTTCCCCTTTCCTTTGCCTTTCCCCTGATTTTTACAGAACTCCGGCGCTACCCAAGCCCAAGATTACTCCGGCTCCGAGCAAGTGGCCGAAGCTGGCTGTTGCCAGCAATTCTGGTACCCCGAAGCCTTTGAACATTCCAGGGAGTGCAACGGGTAAAGCTGGGCCCTTGCCTCGGTTTTGCTTGGAGATGCCGTAGTAGCCGATCGTGATCGCCAGCAAATTACATAAAATCATCGTCAGTCCTACCAGTGGCGACCACTCTGGCGTTGAGGGAGCGGTAGATTGTAGGGCTAACAGCAAAGATGAGTTAATCATGTTCTTATCTCCTGATTTCACAGATATATTGAGTTCCAAGATTATAAAAAGCGTTTTGCATTAAACTAAGATTTGTTTTAATAGTTAACAATTCCTTTATATTTTGATACAAATTTGGAACGGAGGAGTCGGAGTGCGGGTTAAAATTTGCGGAATCACTAAATTAGACCAAGGAATTGCGATCGCCCGCTTGGGAGCCCAAGCTTTGGGGTTTATCTGTGTGCCGGCTTCCCCGCGCTATGTCAGCCCAGAAACAATTCGCCTGATTGTCGAGCAGTTGCCGGAAAATGTCGATCGCATCGGCGTTTTTGCAAACACCACAATAGAAAATATCTGTCAAGTAGCGGCAGAGTCAAATTTAAGCGGGGTGCAGTTGCATGGAGATGAAACAGCGGAATATTGCGATCGACTGCGGGAGTTTTTGCCGGGAATTGAAATTATCAAAGCCCTGAGGGTTAAGACTCCTGAAACTTTAGCCGTCGCTGCTGTTTATGCTGTTCGTGTCGATACTTTACTGCTGGATGCTTACCATCCCAATCAACTCGGCGGTACTGGCAAAACGATCGACTGGATGATGTTATCAGAGTTTAGACCGCACTGTCCTTGGCTGCTGGCGGGCGGTTTAACACCCGATAATATTTTAAATGCAATTGATAGTGCGATCGGCAATAACTTCAGCGGTGTTGACCTTTCTAGCGGCGTAGAAATAGCGCCGGGAGATAAAGATTTGACCAAAGTTGCTCAGTTGTTTGCTAATTTAAGTCAACTTGCTCATCATTGATAAATTGGCCATACATAATTCGCGCTTTTTATGCGATTCATTCTTTAGTCAGCGTGAGCGAAGCCTGCCTTATACAAGGCAGACCTCGTTTATACAGTAGCGGTTTCAACCGCAGATTATTCCCTTTATTCTTTTATCGGCGGATCTCAAAAGTACGCGCGGCGAAGCTATCTTGAAGGGAGTCGCCCTCCGGGTCTTCGTATTCTAAAACCAACTCACTCACCGTAGCACCGGTGGGGCCGCGGCGGCACCAACTAATCATTTCTTCCACAGCTTTTTTGGAGCCTTCAAAGACAGCCTCGACGCGCCCATCGGGGAGATTTCTTACCCAGCCGCCCAGGCCGAAATAGTTTGCTTGATTCCTCGTTGAATATCGGAATCCTACTCCTTGAACTAATCCCGAAACAAAAACGCGGACTCTGACGGGCGGGGGTGATTGGTTTTGCATAATAAACGGCTCAACTTACTGCTAACATCTGTTTGAAAATTTTAAGGATCAGTTTGATTATGTTAAATTTTAGTACGATCACGGTGCCGGGATTCCTGATACGCCGCGTCACCCTAGCTTTTTCAACTATTCCCGATTTCACCGATTGGCTGGTTGCAGCTATGCTCGCGCTGGTTTACACTTCGATCGCTCTTTCCGTGGGTTTTTGGTCGGGATTTCTAAAAGTAGACGTGCAAACCTCTCGGCGTACAATTGTGGGAGTGCTTCTTGGCTGTTTGTTAAGTCCGGGCATCACCGAGGAATTATTGTTCCGCGTGTTAATGCTGCCGCACCCGTTCGAGAAGGCTTCTGGGTTAATGCTGTGGTTTTGGGGATGCGCGAGTTTGGCGGTTTTTGTAGTTTACCACCCGCTGAACGCGCTGACTTTTTACCCGGTTGGTCGATCGACCTTTATGAATCCAGTGTTTTTGCTGCTGGCGGCAATTTTGGGAGTTGCGTGCTCCATCGCATACCTGCAAAGCGGTTCTATCTGGCCTGCGGTGGCGGTTCACTGGCTCGCAGTGACAGCCTGGCTGTTGCTACTGGGCGGTTACAGGAGGCTCTATGGTTAAATGTAAAAAGTCCAGCATCACTATTTTGTCAGGAGGATCTCAGTTGTGGGTATCATAGGAGCGATCGTAGGTTTTTTGGCAGGGGTAGCAGTTGCTTACTGGTTAGTGGAAAAGCGCTTAAAGAAGCAAAAGCAAGAATACTTGCAGCAAACTCGCAGAATTACTGAGGAAATAGAATTAGCTCAGATGTCTCGGGTGCAACAAGCTGTCCAATCTCAGCAAGGAGAACGGGAAAATCAGCTTAGAAAAGCTACTATCGAACACGAAAATTTACTCAGACAAGTTACTACCCAATACGAAAACCAGCTCAAACAAGTTGCAGCTCAATACGAAAATCAGCTCCAACAAGTTCGGGCAGAACGCGACAGTCAGCTCCAACAAGTTGTCAGCGTAGACGAGCCTGGGCTGCGGCGACAAATCAGCGAGGAATTAGAAGCGGCTAACAATGCTAGGATGCAGCAAAATATCCAATCTTTGCAAGCAGAACACGAACATCATTTACTCAGAGTTGCTGACGAATTGCATCTAAGTTATCAAGCTCAGATGGAGCAACATTTGCAAAACCTGCAAGATGAACACGAAATTCGCTTGAGGCAAATTGCCGAGGAATATGAGAACCGAGAGGTTGAAATGCAGTTAAATATGGAGGCTTTGCAAGAGCAATACGAGAGTCAGTTGCAAGCGGCTCACGAGCAGTTGAGAGACCACGAAGCTCAGATGCAAGCTACTATCAGGTCTTTGCAAGGGCAGTACGAGAGTAATGTAGAACAAGAAGTCCCGGAGCAGCAGTTCAGTCAGTTAAATTCAACAGAATTTGCCGAAGGTTTATCACAAGAAGAAGTTTTGCAGCAACTGTCAAGTGAGTTAAATCAAACCGAAGTTGAAGAAGAGTTAAATTACACAGATTTTTCGGAACCACAACCAATTGATTTACATCCACCCGAAGTCGAACAACAGCTTCCAATTGCCAGACAAGCACCAAGCTATTCTCTACCGCAGTTGATGGGATGTGTTCAAAGTCAGGACAAAGAAACCCGCAAGTTTGCAGCGTCTGCTTTAGGTAAAATGGCTGCTGCTAATGCTCTGAGATCGGAAGGTCAGCGAGCAATAGAAACATTGGGAAAATTAGCTCACGATATTCACCCGGATGTGCGCGAAGCTGCTGTGGAAGCACTAGCAATGATTAAGTCTGACAAAGTGATTCCGCTGCTACAAAAAGCTTTGCGAGATATAGATAGCGGTGTGGCTAAATCGGCAAGTGCTGCGCTCAATAAGTTTAAATTTTATCCGCGCACTCCGGCGGCTAAACCGAAAACTGTTGATGTGAAAAAACCCAAGCGTTAAGCGGTTACTAGGATATATATAGCAATTCTCAATTGCCTACAACACAGTAGGGATACAATATTGTTGTGTCCTTACCGAGGTGCTGTATTTCACTCAATTTCGATTACTACCACAAACTGTGGAGGTTGGGTTGAGCAAAGAAATCCAACTCAATTATTCGATCGACAACTCGCCCAATCAGACGCAGCAATCACCGACACTGCGCTGTTTAAAACCCTGGGCTGAAACCTTTTTTTAGCAACTGGCAATTGAAATCGCTTCTTGTATCTACACTTAACTCGTGACTAATGACTACTGACTGATGACTAATTTAAAATCGCTGCTTTGTACCGAGTATAAATTTGAGATCGCCGGAGTCGCTAACCGCCATATCTAAGCGAATTAATCCAAAGCGCGATCGCACCCTCACACCCACCCCAACACCCGCCCCAGTCCCCGGTTTGTCCCTGACTACCGCCGGTTTTCCGAGTACACTATCTCCCGTTCCCAAATCCGACGCAAAATCAACAAATATTACGCCGCCAACATCCTGACCCACAGGAAACCGATATTCACCCGAAGCCAAAAAATAACTCCGGCCACTGCCAATATCCCCGCCGTCGTAACCCCGCACGGAATTGCGGCCGCCGAGGCGAAAAGCTTCCGTTGGTGGCAAATCCCCGATTACCGTGCCCGCTTGCAAGTTAAAAGCCAGCATTTCGGGCAAGGCTTCGGACTCGCTGATGCCCAACAAAGTTACTGGCACATACTGTATATAATTTGCCAACAGCCTGTTACTCACAATGTTACCTCGCCCCAGAGGTATCGACTGCTCGGTGCTGAGGCTGAGAATCGAGCCGCTGGTGGGGTTGAATGGATTGTCCCGCCGATCGAGCATCGCACCAAAAGAAACAGTGTATAACTCGTCAACGCCGCTGTCGCTGAATGTGAGAGGATTGCCGAGTTCGTCGCGGCGGGCGATATTTAAGTTGCGATCGCGCGTACTAATGTTTGTATAATTCAGTCCCAAAGTCGATTGCCAATCGCCCAAAGGTCTGGTAAACCTGAGATTTCCCCCCACCCGAATTTCCCGAACTCGGTTCCCGTTGGGCAAATCAATATCCTTGTTGAAAATTTCCGATATTCTGCGATCGCCAAAAGCTCTCACACTGTATCCCAATCGGTCTTCGGCGGCAACGTAAGGGCTGACAAACTGGACATCGTACTGGATACCTCGGAGGCTGGGCTGAACATCCACCGCCAGCCGCTGTGGCACCCGGCCGAAAGTTCGATCGGTATAGGAAAGAGGAACAGCAACGCCAACATCATCACTAAGACTGGCACTCACGCTAAAAGAGCGAGCCGATCGCTCTTGAACGTTGTAAATTACATTAACATCCGTGCCAACTTCTTCAATCGAAACCGTAACCTTGTCAAACAATCCCAATTGCTGCAACTGCTGCAAATCCGATCGCACCACTTCCCGGCTGTAGTTATCCCCCGCCTTGAGTTTGAGTTCGCCTCGGATAAAATCTTCCGAAATTTTGCCCTCAACCGGATTCCCTTTTTTATCAACAGCTTCGCCTCTGGAATTGACAAAGCGAATTTTCACCTCAGCAACGTAAACGCCTTCAGCATTGCTTGCTTGACTGATTTGTAGAGTACCGCCTAGCTGTCGGGCGTTGCTGTTTACTGCTTCGGGGATTTCGGCTTTTGCCGCGATCGTCGCCGGAGTTTTTAACAGAGATGTAAAATCTTTATTGTGGCTGGACTTGAGAGAGGGCGATTCCCTAGGGGATAGCTGCGCCGCGCGTACTTCTCCAGAAGCTGCGAGCTCATCGGATGCCGGCAAATTCTGCACAGTTGGGTTCACCTGAGAGGTTGCACCATTCTCAATCAGCTTTTTAGGAACAGGCATCTTGCCTGTTCCACAAAACAATTCATCTCTTGTGGAACGGGCATCTTGCCCGTTCTTGAGAATGGTGCCAGATGTGAGACTCACCTGATCCTCCTCCCTCTGTGCCCTTGTGGGACAGGCGTCTCGCCTGTCAATTTCTGCGGTTCCCTCTCTAAACTCCGCCTGAGTCGGTGCGGCAGTCGGATCGATCGCCCGCGCCGCCAATTCGTCGCCAGCCAGCGACGCAAAAGTCAAAAATGCAATAATCGGAATTCGCATAGACATTAAATTTAAAGCACACCCAAGGCATATTACCCAAAACCGGGCCCCCTGCGTAATTAGCCGAAAAGAAACCCGGTATTTTTGAGGCTACCGGGTTTCTGGGATGCTGAAATTTGGGAAAGTTCGATCGCGGGCGATCGTAAATTGGGGAAACCGAAAATTTGTTTAAAGAGTTTGTCGAGAAACTCGTTTCTCAAAATGAGCCTGAGTCTGCTGCAACAGTTGTTCGCGACTATCCTTAGCGGTGGTAATGGTAGGGAGCAAGTTGCGAGCTTGTAACGTCATGTGAAGCTGTAGGTGTGCTACGTACTCACTGACATCTTCGCGAAGAGAGCAAGCCGGGTACTGTTTTAAAGTAGAGTTCAAAGTGTTCTCCTGCTTTGAGTTTGCAGTATTTTCTAATAATTATAGAGAATATCATGGTCTATTTCTAATTGTGTACTCCGTAATGAACTTTAACCTTTGGACTGCTGTTTTGTTACAATTGTTTACAAATGTATCTTACCTATCAGGAGTCGATCGCCATGCAGTCTCAAGCACTTGTAGGACAAACTCACACATTAAGTACATTTGTCAATAGTACCACCCAAACAGCCGCCTACCTGGACATCGGGTGCGGCAGACCCTTATTGATGCTGCACGGTTTCTTCGGAGAAAAGACTTGCTGGCTGTCATTAATAGAGTTATTGCAATCTCAGTTTCGGTGCATCAGTTTAGATATGTTGGGTTTTGGAGAATCCAGTAAACCAGAAATCCGCTATGACGTAGCTGTAGAAGTTGATTTTGTCCGGCAAGTTGTAGAACAACTAAATATCGAACCCTGCTGCATTATCGGACATTCTTTTGGCGGTTGGGTAGCATCTGCATATTCTCTAAAATATCCTAATTCTGTTAGCAGTTTAGTCTTAGCAGCACCGGCGGGAATTCGGGACGACACTTTTTGTGGTCAATATGATGCTTTGCGGCCGCTGTTGTGGGAAACCCCAGCCGTGGATTGGGCCTTGCAGTTGGCAAAACCTTTTGCTAGTTTAGCTGGAAAAAGTGAGAAATTGCAGCAAATTGCCGGGTGGCGCAGGGAGTTAATGTCTCAACCAGTAGCAAGGTCATTTTTAATGAGCCGGATGCGGCCGGAAGACGCAGTTGATACAGTAGAAAAAGAAATTCACAAATTGCAAATTCCTACCTTAGTCATAGCCGCAGAGAGTGACGAAACAATTCCTCTATGGCACTGTGAAACCTACGCTAATGAGATACCGGGGGCCGAGTTAGCAATTATTCCTAATGCTGCTCACGGGTTGCCACAAACTCAAGCTCAAATTATGGCGAAGTTGATTGGTAATTTTTTGAATAATTAAGAAAAACGGTGCAAGAAGGCGACTCATAAAAATTGTGATCAACTACTAATTGAAAATAATTGTATTTTAGTATACTACTTTAGTAAGAAATACATAATATATTGCTTAGTGTATTGTACAATTTTTTATTATGGCTCTTAAATCTTGTGTCAGCAGGAGCTACAGACATTTAGTTGAGTCGGGGATATTACCAATGGCTGCAATGAGGAACTATTTTAATCTGGAAGAAATTACGACAGCCAGAAAAATTAGTGCTGCGGTAATTAATATCAGCGGCCGTCAGCGAATGCTTTCCCAACGAACGGCTTTTTTTTGCATGAGGTTAGTTTGTTCTCAGAATGGGGTAGAAAGATCCAAACTGCGGGGGAATTTGTTAGAGGCGATCGAGCTTATGGAAAAATCACACCGCGACTTAATTAATACTGACAGCAGCATCAACTTAGTGAGTCCCCCTTCAGCCACCGTCAAGGCACTGTATTTTGAGGCGCCACTGTATCTAGACAAACAAGTCCGCCAATATATCGATCGAATAAAAGCATTGCTGCAAGTTCCCGATGCCGAACTCAGGCTGGAAAATCCCCACCTGCTGTATATTGTCGAAGCAGCGGGCGGCGAGTTGCTAGAAGCTTTCGATGCCGTGGTGAGTCAATACCAGCAAGAAAGCGAAATCGAACAATTTGAAATCGACCTTAAACAGGTTGAACTTTATCAAGAAAGTTGTGCTGCTACCTCGAAAGCGGAAGCTCAAGCCGCCGAGATCGATCGCGCACTTTGCGAACTAAAACAAACTCAAGCTCAACTCCTCCACAGCGAAAAAATGTCTTCGCTGGGGGCGCTAATGGCTAGTATCGTCCACGAAATTAATAACCCAGTTAGTTTTATTTACGGCAACTTGAGCCATGCCGCAATTTATACTCAAGATTTGTTGAACCTGCTGTGTCTCTATCAAGAATGCTATCCCAATCCCTGTCCCGAAATCACAGATAAAATCGAAGAGATAGATCTTGGTTTTATAGTTGAAGACTTGCCTAAAGTTATCTCTTCCATGCAACTGGGTTCCAATCGCATTCGCGAAATTGTCAAATCTATGGGTAATTTTTCGCGAACCGATAACAGTAACATGACGCTGTGTGATTTGCACGACAGCATTGATAGCACCGTGTTAATTTTGCGAAACCGTCTCAATTCTAAAACAGACCGTCGCGACATTCAATTAGTTAAAAATTATGGAAAATTGCCTGCTGTAGAGTGTTATGCCGGACAGCTCAATCAAGTATTTATGAATATAATTAGCAACGCGATCGATGCTTTGGACGAGGCATCACAAACTCAGCCCTATGCTGCGCTAAAAATTTCTATCAGCACAGAATTAGCAGGGCCAGATCGCGTGAGAGTGCGGATTGCTGACACTGGAACCGGAATGACAGCAGAGATAAAAGAACGAATGTTCGAGCAGTTTTTCACCACCAAGGAAATCGGTAAAGGTACTGGTTTAGGATTGTCTATTGTCTACAAAATCTTAGTAGAAAATCACCGAGGATCGCTTCGGTGCGAGTCGGAACCCTGCAAGGGAACCGAGTTTATCATTGAACTCCCGATCCAGCAAACTTAAGCAATTTACTAATCATCCAAATTTATCTATGTTAACTGTGGCACGCGCGTCCCGCCTGTGTTAACTGTGGCACGGGCGTCCCGCCTGTGTTAACTGTAGTTAAAATTTACACATATCCTACTCTAATTCTAACTTCAAAGTTGGCAACAGCTTTTCTAAATTTCTGAGAGATTTCTGTTGCCAAGGAATATCATTTGAACCCAATACCAAAAGTTTAATCGTTTTCTTTTTCCGGACGCTGATGACAAATTTAGACAGCATACTGATACCAGAACTGTTAACAAAATCCAATTGTTTTAGGTTCAAGGTAATAGTAGGCGGTTCGCGATTGGCGACCTCATCTAACAATTCGACTATTGGTGCATACTCTGGAGGGCCGCTCAGGCTGAGTTCGCCTTGGAAAGTGGCTGTGACTGATTCTGGATCGTACTGAATGCTGTAATCTTCACCTTTAATTTCTTGAATGCCCATTGTGATTGTGTTTCCTGACTAAAATATTGCGATCGCACAAGAGAGTAAACATTGAAATGCTAGAAACTAGACCCTAATTTGAACTACAGTCGTAAGAATTATGGTATCACTATCTGGCCTGCGATCGAATTTCCAACCTATCTTAGCTGAATAGTCATTAATCATCGTCAGCAATCCCAATCCCGATGTGTCACTTTCCGATTCCGCATTCTTTTCAAGCTGCTGCAAATAAAGTTCATTGGGATCGGAAGCCATAATTTCTTCAATAAACTCCTTCAACTTATTTGCCCCTTGTGGATTGACACTATTACTGGCAAAAATTACTGCCGTCACATCTGTGTCACCAATAAAATGTATGCCAAATCTGACCTTGTAATTGGTATCATCGTTATTAAATTTTATCGCATTTTCTAACAGTTCGTTGGCTACGTAGCTCACAGCTCCCTTGCTTTCTTTTATCCGTTTCTCGCTGCTAGCATCCTCCTCATCCACCGGTAGAAAGCTAGACAAATAATCGGCTACAAAATGAGCAGAAAGCCTGTTGTTTCGCCAGCGCTGTTTGATGGGGCGAGAACTGGGGGTAAATGTAAGTTCTAGGGAGTCGTGTTCAGGAGGAAATTCTTCAATGAATTCTCCAAAAATTTGTGTCATTGTTTTTAAGCTTCCAGATGTCATGATTTTTCTGCCTCCAATTGATGTATTAATGTCACTTCTGGGTGAATTTCCACACGCCATTCCAGTTAGCGGGAATACTCTTTTCTAACAGCGATTGGATGCGTTTTAGGTAAAGTTGACTGGGCTTGTCATCTGGATTTAGGGCCACTATCTGTTCAAAACAAACTATGGCCTTAGCGAAATTTCCCTGAGAATATTCTTCGAGTCCCTCCTCAAATATAGGCAAAGTTTGAATTTTGAGCGATCGCACTGGTTCTACTTCAACATCTAACACCTCACAAACTGTAATGGCTTCTTGTCTACCTTTGACAATAGCCCGATCCAAAAAACGGATATGATACTTTTCGGGTTGACTCAAACGTTGTACCACATCTCCAGAAATTAATAAAGATACGCCATAATACTTAGTCAAACCTTCCAGACGAGCGGTGAGATTGACATGATCTGAGAGCGCATCTGCTTGCATCCGATTCGCGTCTCCAATAATCCCAACCATCGTATCACCCACATGGATACCAATGCCAATCTTCAGCGGTATATCCCCATTTATTTTACGGCTTTGATTGTATTTCTGCAACTGCTCCAATTTCACAATTCCTGCCTGAATAGCATCATCAACGCCATCAGGAAAAACTGCCATGACTCCATCTCCAATATACTTGACAATAAAACCGTTGTGCTTACGAATTTCGGGACTAATTTGCTGTAAATAGTTATTGATGAAATCAAAGTTTTCTTGAGGAGTCATTTGCTCCGCCATCGTGGTGAAGGAACGCATATCGGAAAACATAATGGCCATCTCTTTGCTGACGTGATCTCCAAGCTGGAAATCAACAATGCTCTGCTTGCCGAGAAATTGGAGATATTCATCGGGAACAAAACGTCCGTAAGCTTGCAAAAGTTTCTCTAATTCTTGTTCCCGCGCTTTCACCGTTTGCACCATATGCGAAAATACCTGTGCCAGTTCTCCCAGTGCATCACTGCGCGCTGCCACCTCTGACAATATCTGGGGTTCAAAGCTGTTATTTTTCACAGCAATAGCTGCATCTATCACCTTTTTTACCTGCTCGATGTAAGTCTGCATCTCTCGATTTTTATGACGGATCTGGTTTTCGAGATCCGTGGAGTGTTGCGTGATAATTTCTACTAAGGTTTCATAGCTGTTTTTTTCATCCTCTACTTCCTCAAGTTTTTCGCTCAACTCCTGTAGCTGGGTATAGAGATTTTCTGGAGATTTAGAGGGGGCTAAATTTATTTGTGGTTTCATAATTTATACTTCCGAATCGGGAAGCGCAAAATTGTTTGACTCGCTCGCGGTAAATTATTAGAACTTAAACGGGGAGAACTCGAAATCCTGTTTCGGCGTCGAAGTTTGGTCACTAAATCCCATATTCTTCGTAGAAACCGGGTTGACGACCATCAATCATAAATTATGCACAATATTTCCCTGTTGCTTCAATACTAGCAAAGTAATGTCATCAAAAACCTTTTGTTCTCCAATAAAGTCTCGCAAATCAGCGATGGTGGCTTCCTTGATTTGTTCGGCGCTCAAATGCCAGTTTTGAGAAACCACTTCACATAGTCTTTCGATACCGTAGAATTTTTTGTGGATATTTCTAGCTTCGGGGATACCGTCAGTATAAAGCACTACCCCGTCCCCCGGCTCTAAGTCTACTAAAACATGGCTAATCCAATCGGAAATATTCTCATCTAAGCCAAGCGGAAATCCTAAATTTATCATGTCAATCCGTTCAATTTGACCGCCTTTTCTGACCACAAGAGTTTCCTCGTGTTGACCACTAATACTAACTTTACAGTCGGCATAGTTGAGCAAAGCTAGTGTCATATTTTTGTCGGAGTTCATGCGCTGGACATTTTTATAAATAGTGCGGTTGAGGGTATCTAAAAAGCGAACCGGGTCTAGTTCTTGAACTTCCTTCAAAGTGCGAACAGCCGCTTGAGTCATCACCATCAAAATGCCGCTTTCTAGTCCGTGTCCGGTGACATCACCAATGGCAATAGTCACCACTCCTTCAGTATAAAGTACGTCGTAGTAATCGCCACCAACTTCATCTGCTGGCTCCATAAATCCAGCAATATCTAACTCTGTAATTGCTGCTAATTCTGCATATTTGGGCAGAATTAACTGCTGCATTTGTTTGAGGATTTCGAGTTCGGTACTCATCCGCAGATTTTCGGTTTTGAGGCGCTGGTTGAGGGCAGAGATTGCCTGATTAGCATGAGCTAGTTGGGCTGTACGTTCTTCAACTTTATCTTCTAGAGTTTGATAGAACAGAGCATTTTCGAGCGAAATAGCCGCTTGGGAAGATAGGATTTTTAAAACTTCCAATCTGTCAGGAGTAAATGCACCTGTGGCGAGATTGTTTTCTAAGTACACAATGCCCATCGCTTTACCTTGGTTTACAATTGGAGTACACAATACAGATTTAGGTGGGTGCTGAATAATGTAGGGGTCGGCAGCAAAGATATTTTCAGTAGCAATATCGTTAATTACTAAGGTTTCTCTGGTACGCCAGACGTAGTTAATGGCAGTGATGGGAAGGTTTTGGCTTTGAGAGAGTGGAATATTTGGCAAATAGCAGCTATCGCCTAAATATTTAGCAACGATGGATAATTCACCATCCCTTTCTAAGATGAGAGAGCCTTTTGACGCGCCAGCATTTTCTATCAATACTTGCATTAAAATTGACAACAATTCATCAATGTTTATTTGCCCCGATATGGCTTGAGAAGCTTTAATAACTGTTGCCAAATCGAGAATATCAGAAATATTCTTCCCACTTGAACTGATGGTTCCGACTATAGTCTGAGCAATGGTATCTCCTCCATACAAACTTGTTTTTTGTTCTACAATGGGGGCGAGTAATTGGGGATATTTTTGTTCTAAATCATCAATTTTTGCCTGAGCTCCCCAGCGAGCATAAGCGTAATAAGCGTCAGTTAGATAGACGCGGGCAATTTTATCTTTACCTAATTCCAGATAAAATTTAGCTGCAAGTTCACCTGCTAATGCTTCTTCTTGGAGGTATTGGTTTTCTTGGGCAGTAGCAAGAGCGCGATCGTACAAATCGATGGCTTCGAGCCTGTGTCCCAATACTCGTGCGATTTCTGCGGCTACTAAGTCATACTTGTGCTGATAATTCATCGGTGCGTGGAATGCCCAGGTTTGCATTTTTTCCTGATTGGCTCTGACTTGGTTTAAGTATTGTTCCTGAGCGATCGACTCAGCATGGAGATACAGTGCCAGCAGGGCGAGGGAATGGTAAAAGTTGTGCTGGGGAACCATCATCAACGAGCCGACACCAGCGACATATTGCTCTGCTAGCTGGGCATTTTCCACAGCACGATCGCGATCGCCAAACAAATAATTCACAACCAATTTAGCAAAATACACCCCAAAGATGGAAGAGACATTATTGGCGGCTAGCAAAACTGGCAACATTTCATCTTCATTAAAGCTGTCCCCAACTAACCGACAATTATCCTCAGCTAATCCTTGTAAATTTAATGTGAGTTGTCGCCAGATTTTAGTATAATAAGTCTGATATTCTTGTTTGGAATTCAGCATTAGTTCCAAATACTGCTCGTATTTTTTATCTACCGATGTTAAGTCTTCACCGCTAAAAAAGCTGTAGATGCAAAGATACATACCCGAATAGCAAGCATACTCGATATCCCCTGTTTCTAAACCACTTTGGACTGCTGAGAGCAAAGACGGTATGGTCGATCGACTGGGTTCTTTCCAATGTCTCACACAAGCATTGTACACCATCACCACTTTCGAGTGAAATTCTTGGGATGGGAATTTATCTAATACCTGCAAAGATAGTTGGCCGTATTGATAGCCTAATTCAATTTCTCCGATTACTTCACAGATTAAACTGCAACAAGCATAGGCATAACTAGCCGGTGCAGAGTTCCCATATTTGCTACAAATATGTGCCATTGTAAACACAACTGTGGGGTAAATTTCTGGACTAGCTAGATAAGCGGCAGAAGCGATCGCACATAAAATCCTCAAAGCAGCAATTTTATAAGCATCATTAATTTCTGGCCAATTAGCTAAGGCAGAAATCTCCACTGTAGCGGGAAGTTCGGTTTCCAAAGAAACACCAAGCATTCCCAAAACTTGCAATCCAGTATCTACTGCCGATTTCATCTGATTTTGAGCAATATAAGACTGAATTTGCACTGCGTAAACTCTGAGTTTATCGAGAAAGTTTTGCGATCGAGATAGAACTATTTCCGCCAGTTGGTGCGACACATCGAAATTGGTATTCAAATATTCGGCTTCAACTGCTTCTACATAAAGATCAATCGTCAAGTCGTATAAATTTGTCCAGCTATCATCGGCTAGCAGGTTTCGGCCGATAGTTAAGTAATCAACAGCAGCAGCATAAGCTGTGGAAGTTTTAGCTTTACGTCCAGCAATTAAATTCAAGGAAGCTAGTTGATTTTGTTCCGTGCGATCGACAATTAATTCTCGTCCAATGTTCAAGTGGTTGACTATATCAAATATCTGCTCTTCTTTTTCATCTTCTGGGGTATTACTCAACAACAATCTACCAATTTTCAGGTGAGTTGACTGTTTTGCCTCGTCGGGTATCAAAGAGTAGGCGGCTTGTTGAACGCGATCGTGCAAAAATTTGTAACTTGGTAATTGACAATCAGCAACAGCTAATTGTGCAGACTCCCCAGCCTCTGTAAAAAACTTATAAACTTCACTTTGCGGTAAAATTAGACCTTCTTGCAATGCTTTCCACAAATCCGCCGCGGTGTCTTTTTGAGATTTTTCGCAAACAACTGCTAAGGTTTCTAAATCAAATTGACTGCCAATACAAGCAGCTAATTGTAAAATATTTTGAGTAGCGATCGGCAATTTCTGCAATTGATTCGCCATAAAATAAACGACATCATCGCTGACTGCTAATTCTCTAATTTTAGTAATATCGCACTTCCAACCACCCCTTTCTCCCCCTTTCCAGGGGGTAAAATCGAAATAAATTAACTTATCTTCGTACAGTTTTTTGAGGAATTGATTGCTAAAAAAAGGATTGCCTTTAGTTTTTTGAAATATCAATTCTGTCAAGGAAAGAGAGCGTTCTGTCGGACAAGTTAAAGCATCAGCAACCAGACGATTTAGGTCAATTTTTGAAAGTGGCGCGAGAGTAATTTGATTAATTAGAGGGGCTGGTCTATCAATACTGCGGTTTGGTAGATTGCGAATCTCTGATAAAGTCAGCATTAATGGATGAACGCTGGAAACTTCATTATCTCGATAAGCACCAATTAGCAGCAAATGTTGACCCTCGGATTCGCCCAGCAACAATTGCATTAATTTCAGAGATGCTGAATCAGCCCATTGCAAATCATCTAAGAAGATGACCAAGGGGTGATTTTTGGTAGCAAAGACACGAATGAACTTTTGAAATAACAGATTGAAGCGATTTTGTGCAGGACTGGGTTCTAATTCCGGGACAGCAGGTTGCTTGCCAATCAGCAGTTCTAATTCTGGGATAACATCAATAATGACCTGAGCATTATCGCCTAAAGCGGACAATATTTGGGCTTGCCAATGCTGAACTTGAGTAACGCTTTCTGTCAGTAGTTGCCGCAGGAAATTTTGCAAAGCTTGCACCCAGGCGGAAAAGGGAATATCGCGCCTGAATTGGTCGAATTTTCCTTTGATAAAGTATCCCCGCTGCTGGACGATCGGCTTGTGAACTTCGTTAACGACAGCGGTTTTGCCAATCCCGGAAAAGCCTGCTACCAGCATGATTTCGGTAGTAGCTGTACGGGGGAGTTTATGAGGCTCTCGGCTGCTAGTAAGGGAAACCTCCAAATCGGCGGTTGCGAAATTTTCCTGGGGACAGGCGACGCGGTTGAACGCTGCTAATAGGGTCAAAACTTCGGTTTCTCTGCCGTAAAGTTTTTCGGGAATGACCAAGCGTTCAGAAATGTCTCTGCTGCCTAGTTCAAACATTTGAATACTGCCCTGATCCGAGTATTCTTTTAAGCATTTTTCTAAATCGTGTTTGATGCCAACAACTGTTTGATAGCGTGCTTCCGCTGTTTTCGCCATCAGTTTGAGTACGATGTCATTCAATACTTGGGGGATGGCAGGATTTAGGGAGATCGGGGGAATTGGCTGGCGAGCAATGTGAGAATGAATCAATTCCATCGGTTCATGAGATTGAAATGGCAATTGTCCTGTCAACACTTCGTAAAAAGTTACTCCTAGCGAGTAAAAATCGGTGCGGTAGTCAATCCCATGATTCATTCTTCCAGTTTGTTCGGGAGACATATAAGCTAATGTCCCTTCTAAGATGTTGGGATTTTTGATTTCTTGATTTTCTCGAGGCAAAAGCGAGGAAATACTAAAGTCTATTAGTTTAATTTCTTTAGTGTTAGGGTTGATTATAATATTCTGGGGTTTGATATCTTTGTGAATAACTTTGCTGTTATATATTGCTTCTAAACAAGAGCAAATTCTAATGGCAATATGTAAAAAATTCCCTAGGCAATTAGTAAATTTTCCCTGAATACCCCAAGCATCATTGGTGATGTATTCTGCCAGAGAAATACCGCCAAAGTCCTCCATCACTAAGGCAAAACCGTTACGGTATACTTCCAGACTTAAGTGTTTGACAATACCGGAATTTTCAATATTTTTGGCAATGGTGTACTGATTGCGAAACTGCACCAGTTCACTGAAAGTCGGATACTCAGACTTGAGCAGTTTGATGACAACTGGTTGATTGTCTGATTCCGAAAAACCTCGATAAACGGAGGTTCTGGGGCCAGAGTAGAGTTGTTCGATCGCACGGTAGCCAGGAATTGAGATCAGGGTCATAGTTGCTATAGTAGATGTTGAAGGAAGAGGGCAAAAATCGATGGATCGATGCAATTAAGGGCAAGGTTTCAGCGATTCAGAACGTACTTACCGCCGCTCAGGTTGCTAAATCATAGTCAACTTTTGCTTTAATCAAGATAAAAAAGTTTTCGGTAATTAGTGATTAGTTTACTACAGCCCGCAAGGTTTCACTAATGCCTGAGCAAAGAATAATAATTTGTCGATCGCTAACCGCTCATACATCCGAGCCATTTTGTTAAAAACCTTTGAAGCGCTTGCTTCGTAGGATATCTCGCCTATTCAATTCACATTTGGGATATTCCGGTTCCTCTTGGTTAAATTCCCTACAAAATTCTTGGTACATCGCTATTTTTTTATTTTCGGAAATAGAGTTAGGAAAATTTGCGTTTTGGTTCTTGACTACTGGTGCGAATTGCGGATATAGTTCGTCTTGCTGGACTCGTGGCTGGCTGTAGAAAGCTTTGATGGCTGGTAGTGATCGCCTGGGTGGCGTACCGCTATCTAAATCTTCGCTAAAAGCAATCCAGAGTTTTGTATCAACGCTGCTCATGTAGTCGATAAATTTGACGCCATTAGCTTGACAATTTTGATTGTTACATCTTGAAGAGTTCATAACTAAACTATCAGCAAAAACCAATGGTTTAAGTTCCTGACCATAGGGAGCTGGTGTAGCAAAAAGAGGTAGTTTTTGGGGATCGGACAAGCGGATATAAAAAGAATTTTCCGAAAAGCCAATAAAGCTGCTGGCCCCTGCTAAAAAGTCCTGGTATCCAGCGCTTGGATCTTGATTATAGTAGTTGTTGACACAGCCATTTGTACCATTGACTGCACATTCTGCAGATATTTCTACTAAATTGTTCATTACCTGCGGAGCGAGCGGTTTCTCCAAAGCTTCTGTCACGTGATCAAACCCAAACAAGTCTGTATAGCCATCCAAATAAAAGCCGATCGCATTCCAGTCACTGTTAAAGTTGGCAATTAATCGCGGTTTTACGGCTGGTTTGTGAGATAAATAATTAATTAATTCCGGCACTGATTTAACTTGTAAAATATCCGGATCTCGCCCGAATAAAAAATATGAACACAGCCAAGTCGGAAAACCGTAGAGTTGATTGTTGTAAGTTGAGGCTTCTAGACCTACTGGCCAAAACTTTGAAGTTGATATTGCTTGGGAAGCGGGAAGAATCAAATGGTTATCGACTGCATCACCTAACATTAAGGTATCAAGTTCAACTAAATCAAATCCATTTTTACCGAGAATGTTCGGCAAATTGCTGTAGGTATAGGTGTCATATTCTAAATCTTGAGTCATTACTGCATTGAGCAAAATCTGGGGATTTTTATGTTGAAACTCATTAACAATCCGCTTTACCATCGGCTGAAAATTTGCTTCTGGTGTTGTCGGTAGATAGGGGTACAACAATACCGATAAAGTCTGCTGGGCTTGACCGGTGAAAGATAAATAGCGATCGGGACTATTTGCGGTGATGTTCAGATTGTCCACATTGTATCCCGCACACTCCACGCGAGCGATCTTTTGCGTCGAGAAATCCTCTGGGTTGAGTGCAAGAGTTTCGCCTTGTGAGAGGGCGATCGTCTGTGTATTTTGCTTAACCGTGTTGCGAATCTCGCCAGCAGCATAACAGGTAATGGGCTGGTTAGTAGAATTGTGAAGGGAAATCTGACCTGCATTAGCAACTCCGGGAAACAGAGTTATTGTTGCGATAGTTAAGAAGATTGACAGGAGTCGAAAGATGCTGTTTGTCATTTATTTATAGACCAGAATAGATTTTTAATCACTAATGCGGTAGAGCCAGCGTTTTATAAAATTTTATTCAAAATATTTTTGTATAAAGCACAGCCGATCATACTAAATATCTTTATTGTAGACTAGCAGCTATGGGTGAATAAAGCAAGAAGGAAAACAGACAGGATTTAATCCTTTTTCTTGAGAACAAGCAAGGTAATGTCATCAAATACCTTTTGTTCTCCAATAAAGTCTCGCAAATCAGCGATGGTGGCTTCCTTGATGTGTTCTGCGCTCAAATGCCAGTTTTGAGAAATTACTTCACAGAGTCTTTCAATACCGTAGAATTTTTTGTGGATATTTCTAGCTTCGGGGATACCGTCAGTATAAAGCACTACCCCGTCCCCCGGCTCTAAGTCTACTAAAACATGGCTGACCCAATCGGAAATATTCTCATCTAAGCCGAGCGGAAATCCTAAATTCATCATGTCAATCCGTTCAATTTGACCGCCTTTTCTGACCACAAGAGTTTCCTCGTGTTGACCACTAATACTAACTTTACAGTCGGCATAGTTGAGCAAAGCTATTGTCATATTTTTGTCGGAGTTCATGCGCTGGACATTTTTATAAATAGTGCGGTTGAGGGTATCTAAAAAACGCACCGGGTTGGATTCTTGCATTTCCTGAAGAGTGCGGACAGCAGCTTGAGTCATCACCATCAAAATGCCGCTTTCTAATCCGTGTCCGGTGACATCACCAATGCAAATCGTGACAACCCCGTTAGTACAAAGTACGTCGTAGTAATCACCGCCTACTTCCGAGGCTGGCTCCATAAATCCGGCAATATCTAAATCTTCAATGGCTGCGAGTTCTGCGGGTTTAGGGAGAATCAACTGCTGCATTTGTTTGAGCATATCGAGTTCGGAGCTCATGCGGAGATTTTCCGCTTTCAGGCGCTGGTTGAGAGTGGCAATTTGTTTAGTGGCTGTGGCGAGTTCAGAGGTACGTTCTTTGACTTTTTCTTCTAGCGTTTCAAAGGATTCTTGCAGTTGTCTCGCCATGATGTTAAAGGAATTTCTTAAGGTTTCAATTTCCAGAATTCGACTGGAATCAACGTTTTGGTTGAGATCACCACCTGCTAGATATTCTGAAGCTTGAGCAATTTGGTCGAGGGGGCGAGTAATCCAGCTAGCGGTGAAAATACCCACTCCAACAGAGACAATTAGAGCCACAATACACAGCAAAATGGTCTAGCGAGTGTTAGCATAAATTTGCGCCATAAACTCCGCTTCAGGAACTACTACTACAATCAGCCAATTGAGACCGTACTTGTCAGTTAGCGGAGAAACTTGGATAAATTGCCGCTCACCGTTTAGCTTAAAGTCAAGTTGAACTGTTTGATGGATGTCTTCCAAACGCTTGAAGTGATCGAGCAGATAAACCACACTTTGACGCATCAGCGAGTTGCTGCTTTCCTGTGCTTTGATCCGCTTTGTATCTTTGCCTGTTCCCACCGAAAGAGGCTGTTTTTTAACCGAGGTCGCTATTAATTCACCCTGGGGTTCAATGATAAATACTTGACCGGAATTACCCACCCTTAAGGTTTGCAGGAAGTGGCGAATTTGATCTAGTCCCATCTGGCAAGTCAGCACGCCAATTAGTTTCCCTTTGGCATCGTAATAGGGTAGACTCGCATTAATTTGCAGCGTACCGTAACCAAAATTAATATAAACTTCACTCCAAGCTGCCTGTTTCTTCTCAACAACAACTCTGTAAAAAGGGCGCGTGCGAACGTCATAATTGGGCGTGGTTTTGTCAATTGTTGTCCGGTTTCCATCAGCGTCAAGGTTGTAATATATCAAGTCGCCGCCCCCCGGAATCAGTTGCTGGGCAAGCTGAGGTTGTTCAAGTCCAACCAGCCGATTTACCCAACCCACACGCAGGTACTGACCTTTTTCGTTGGCAATTCCCGCGTGACCGATCGACTTAAATTGCAGAACTTGTTTCCAAAAATAGGGTCGAGCTTGCTCCAAATCGTCAAAGTTCAACACCCCCAAAGGTACAGCATCCTGATTGATCTGATTCACCAGTGGCGGAGCTTCCAGATAGGTTTGAACACGTTCGTAAACTCTCGCACTCACTTCCTGCCGCAACTGACTAACAATATCGTTGACTATCTGCTCTCCGTTTCTGTAAGAGAGATAGCCAACGCAGCCAACAGCAGCCAAAATTTGGAGAACAAAGGGAACTACCAAAACATTGCGGAGACGGAATTTGCCCGATCTGGAGACGATCGCACTTTTTTCTGAAACCATTGTTAAAAACACTCCCAGCGGGCAGTTTTTTGTTACAAGACTTGATAAGGGATATATTAAGAGCGACGGACAATGTTATCATATCAAAAACTCAACAAACATCAAATAATCTGCGTTAATCAGCGCTCATCTGCCTGCCTCAGCCGTTAAAATAAAAAAATAAATCCCAACAAAAATGCAAATTATCCAATCCCTCCACGCCACCCTACTCATCTCCAACCTCGAAAAATCCCAACACTTTTACAGCACCGTATTAGAACTGCCAAAAATCGATCGCGACTTAAAATTTCCCGGAATCTGGTATCAAATCGGCGACTTCCAGCTCCACCTAATTTTAGCTGCAACAATTATCCCAGATGCCGTAGACAATGCCAAATGGGGACGCAACCGACATCTAGCATTTTCGGTGGCTAACTTAGAGGCAGCCAAACAGCAGTTAATTGCTCACACTTGCCCGTTTCAAATGAGCGCGTCAGGTCGATCGGCATTATTTACCCAAGATCCCGACGGCAACATCATCGAACTCAGCGAGTAACAGATGAAAATCATCGCTTATTCTTACACAGAACCGCTACTGGAAGCAGCACCCGCACCGGAAATTTGGGGCCAAGAAGTCGATCGCACCTATCAAGACTTAGGAGGGCGACAACAACTGCAACAACTCCTCAAAGACTGCCAAACAGAACCAGTCAAATACCTGTTAATTCAGCGGTTTGAAGAACTAGGCGACACATTACAGCAAGTGTGTTCGCACCTCGCCCAACTCGAAAACCTCGGCGTCGAAATCATCGTACAAGCAGAAACAGAACCGCGAAACCGCAAAAACTTGCTGCAAATCCTCGCAGAAATCCAGCGCAGCCAACACAGCCGGAGTCTTCGCAAAGGACACGCGCGCAACCGCATCAAATCCCGGATTCCACCGGGTAAGGCTCCCTACGGCTACCGGCGCGGCAAAGATTGTTATACGATCGATAAAACCACCGCCCCCACCGTCAAAGACTTTTTTGAACACTTTTTAATTTACGGTTCCTTGCGAGGTTCCGTGCGGTATTTAGCCAAAAAATACAACAAAAAAATCTCTGTAAGTACCGGCCGCCGCTGGCTGACAAATCCCGCCTACCGAGGCGATTTGGAATATCAAAACGGCCAAGTAATTTCTAACACCCACGTCCCGATTATTTCCCGAGAAGAAGCCGCCCAAATAGACAGGTTACTGCGCCGCAACCGCTGCCTTTCTCCTCGCAGCGCTAGCGCCCCACGTTCCCTCGCAGGTTTAGCAATTTGTGCGGAATGCAAATCGCCCATGACAATTGCCAAAGTCACCTCCTACCGCAAAGAAAAAGAATACCTTTATTTGCGACCGATTAACTGTCCAAAACAGCCTAAATGTAGCGGTCTTTCCTACGATGAAGTATTGCAATTAACCATTGCCGGAATTTGTCGGGATTTACCCGATGCTGTGGCGGGGTTGCAAATACCGGATATGAATAGAGTTAAAGCAGGCATGGGAAGTGCGATCGAATTTAAAGAACAAATCATAAATCAACTGCCAGCCCTGATAGAAAATGGCATTTTAGATACAGAAACTGCCGAATTGAGAGCCTACAAAATTCGCACCGAAATTGCGGAAATGCAAAGCAAATTAGCCCAACTACCGCCCGTGAATTTGCGAGAAACAGCTCAAACTGTTTCTCTTCCCCAATTTTGGTTGGACTTGTCGGAATCGGAACGCAGATTCTATTTTCGAGAATTTATCGATCGCATAGAGATTGTACGCGAAAATTTAAAATTGAGACTGCAAATTATTTTCATTTTTTAAGTAAACCGATCCATAACTTCTCCATTAGCTTGAACTAACTTTTTTTAGCCTTTAGCCAATAGGCGATCATCTCTCCTTTACCTTTAACCGTTATCGCACCTCTTTCCTCAAATACATACCGATCTTTTAACAGCTCATAAATAGCAGTAGTAACTTGAATATACCCCGGTAATCCTTGACATTCCATCCGAGAAGCAACATTAACAGTATCTCCCCACAAGTCATAGATGAATTTTTTAGTGCCAATTACGCCAGCAACTACGGGCCCTGTACTAATGCCAATCCGAATTTGAAATGGTTCGCCTCTGTCGGTTTGAAAATCAGCGATCGCTTCCTGCATATCCAAAGCCATATTCGCGATCGCTTCTACATGATCTGCCCTCGGCACAGGCAACCCGCCCGCTACCATATAAGCATCTCCAATTGTTTTAATTTTTTCCAAACCGTGTGTTGCTGTTAATTGGTCAAACCTCGAAAAAATTTGGTTCAGTACATTTACCAATTCTAGAGGTAACATTCTAGCAGCAATAGACGTAAAATCGACAATATCGGCAAAAAGAACTGTTGCTGAATCAAACCTCTGGGCAGGAGAACCCTCGCCCTTTTTCAAATTTTCAACAATCGCTGCTGGTAAAATATTCAGCAATAAATCATCCGACTTTGTTTGAGCAAGCCGTAAAGCTACCTCCACCCCCTGCCGATCTTTAATTTCGTTTTGCAAACGTTCGACAAGTTCTTTGAATTGCTTCGTTTGCTCTTGAAGTAACTGTTGTTGACTTTGAATTGTTAACTGATTTGCCACTCGTGCCAATACTTCTTTAGCGTGAAAAGGTTTAGTAATATAGTCAACTCCTCCCACATCAAAAGCTTTCACCTTATCTAAAACGTCATCTAAGGCGCTTAAGAAAATCACGGGAATGGAACTGGTTTTTGGTGAAGCTTTCAACTTTGCACATACCTCATATCCATTCATGTCTGGCATCATCACGTCCAGCAAAATTAGAGTTGGCGGAAACTCCAGCACTGTCGCGATCGCCCTTTGCCCGTTCAGCGCTTTACGAACCTGATACCCTTGTTCGGTCAAGATTGTAGATAAAAGCCGCACGTTATCGGGCTTATCATCAACTACTAAAATGTTGGCTTGAATCGTAGGATATTGATTGCTGTCCATGCGAGGGTTCACGGTTGTTTTTTAAGCTCAAAGATCTTAACACTTAATAATTCGCTATCCACCAAAAGGAAACAGTATAAATTTTAATTTTTCTCTTATAAAGAGAGGGCAAGGAGAAGGGGTGGGGGCTTAATGTTAGGTCTTTTTTAAATAGGAGATGCTCCTAAGTTGAGATTAGTTGGAAACTGGTATTCTCACCGTGGTAACTGCGGATTGCGCTAGCTCTATAATATCGTCAAACAGGAAATCCTCCACTAAAGTAGTTAAAACTTGTGCGGCTACAGCAAATTCTCTAGGCATTTCCTCAATCAACTTGACAATTTTATCGTCGCAACATTCATGAGCAGCATGAGATATCTTTTCTACCCACTCAAGAGGCATTTGACCGAGTTGTGACTCGACAGATTGATTGCTAGTTCCTCCGCTAATTTCGCTTTCATTTTCTAGTAGTGCATCACCCGATTCCTCGTAAATGTAACGCACTCCTAAAAGTTCTTCCATTTTCGCAAATAATATCTTGGCCTCGAAGGGTTTACGCATGAAATCATCGCATCCTGCTCCTAAAATAGTTTGTCGTTCCTCTTCAAAAACGCTAGCAGTAAGAGCAACTATTACAGTTGGTTTTCCGAGAGGATGAGCTTTAATTTTTCTGGTGGCTTCATAGCCATCCATGACAGGCATCTGCATATCCATCCAGATCAGGTGCGGTTGCCAATCCTCCCATACAGCAATAGCTTCTTGACCATCTCTAGCTTCTCGCACGAGGATGCCTAGTGGTGACAATAATCTGTCTATGACTAGGCAGTTATCGGCGCGATCGTCAACAACCAAAATCCGGTATTCGGGTTGATTCGGTGCTAAACCAATTACTTTTTTCTGCGGTTTAAGAATTTTAATCTCGGTGGGAGTGGCAAGGTTGATTTGAATATCAAATGCAAACTTACTTCCCAACTGAGGTGTACTGCTGACAGTAATATTTCCTCCCATCATTTGTACAAATTTGCGGCTAATTGGTAAACCTAACCCAGTCCCCTGTTGAGATTTTTGACCTGTTTTTGTTTGCTCAAAGGGTTCAAATAACTTATTCATCTCTTCTGCAGCAATGCCAAGGCCAGTATCTTCAATTTCAAACTGAATGCGTAACAATTCCGGGGGAAGGTGATTCGCGTCTACACAATCACAGTCCGCCAAGCTTTCGGACTGATTAAAACCAGTGTACCATCCGGGTTTTTTTTGTATAGCGGTGGTTTCAACCGCTAAGCTTTCGGAATGTTCACAACCCGCGCCGACAAGTTGTATTGGTGTGTCCGAAAACTCTGCGGTTTCAGCCCCCAAACTTTCTCCTACCTTCTTTTTAACTCGCAAAGTAACGCTACCCCTCTCTGTAAACTTGATCGCATTTCCTACAAGATTAATCAAAATTTGCCGCAATTTACCTTCATCTCCAGTAACAAAGTGTGGTACGCCGTCACCCACTTCCAAATTTAGCTGCAATTTCTTAGATTTAGCTTTTAATCGAAACATTTCTTCTAAGGTTTTTAGCAAGCGCATTAAATTAAAACTGCTTTCATTAAGCTGACTTCGGCCGGCTTCAATTTTGGACATTTCCAAAATGTCATTAATCAGGGCAAGCAAGTGTTCACCAGCGCGATTAATAATTTCTAGGTGCTGTTGGTGTTGATTGTTGAGAGATGAATCGCGCACCATCACCTGACTAAATCCGAGAATGGCATTCAGGGGAGTCCGCAGTTCGTGGCTCATAGAAGAAAGGAATTCGCTCTTGGCGCGGTTAGCTGTATCAGCAGCTACGACAGCTTTTTGTAATGCTGTTTCTGCTAATTTGCGATCGGCAATTTCTGTTTTGGCTTGTTCAAAAAGCGTGCATTGCTGGATGGCAATTGCTAGCTGCACGGAAATTTGCTTGAGAGATTCTATCTCAGAAGAGTTCCAATGCCTTTGACTGCGGCAGTGATGAGCAATGAGTAGCCCCCATAATTTTTCACCTTGCAAAATGGGAACCACGAGGTTAGCTTTAATTTCAAACTGGCTCAGTAAATTAACGTGGCACTCTGAAATACCTGCCGTATAAATATTGTCGATCGCGCGCAGGTGTCCCTGCTCGTAAACCGAGACGTAGCCTTCTCGAAAACAAGGGTCATTAATGTCAATTCCCAAAATCGGCATCGTACCCACGGCTACAGACTCGACGGCTATAAATCCACTCCAATCTGGGTTAAAGCGGTAAATAACTGTTCTATCAGTTGACAAAAACTGCCGGATTTCTTCAACAGCCATTGTCAGCACTTCTTCTAAGTTAAGAGAGGAACGAATTCGCTCTTGAATGGAATTCACCAGCCGCTCCCTTTTTACTTGTTGCTGCAAAGCTGCTTCCGCCTGTTTGCGAGGAGTAATATCTACTCCATAACCAACGCACTCCACAGGTAGGCCAGCAGCATCTTTGACTAACTTAACCTCGTCATATATCCACCGATAACTACCGTCTTTGTGCCGTTCGCGGTATTCGTAGGAAATCGATTCTTTTTCCAAAATTCGCCCGTATGAAGTAGCAACAATCTCTCTATCGTCTGGGTGAATGAGGCTATGCCAATCAAGGGAACCATCAATAAATTCTCTGGCTTCGTAACCAATCATTGAAACAACATTATCGCTGACAAATGTTACGTCATAATTTCCCCCTACTTTGCAGCTAAAAATCACCGCCGGAGTAGTCGCCAGCAAATATTGCAAGCGTTCGGTGACAGAACGCAAGTTTAACTCAGCTTGCTTGCGATCGCGAGCTTCCATTGCTAAAGCTGCGATCTGCGCCACATAGCTAGCGAAGCTTTGTTCGTCGAGCGTCCAATTCCTGGTCGTTCCCTGATGTTCTAAACAAATTACACCCGCAATTTGCCCTTTATGTGTAATAGGAACATCTAGCATGGACGAGATGTTTAAAGGCTTCAAATAAGATTCGCTAAATTCTCGGGTGCGGGGATCTGTTTGGGCATCAACCGCTGCGATCGCCTGTTCTGTATTCAAAGCTTGAAAATAGCTAGGATAGTCAGCAAGTTTCAGTTCTGCACCGGCGCTGTGTTGATTGGGAGTCAGTTCGTAAATATCCGCACAGGACATGGCGGATTTATCTTCCTGATAAAACCAAATACTTGCCCGATCGACATTCAGAGTACGGGTTGCCATTTGTGTAATCTCTCTCAACGCCTCGCCGATATTTCCCTCGTATATACTAGAATTTTTTGCTAATTCGAGTAAACCATTTTGTTGTTCGGTTAACCTAGTTTCTCGTTCGCGTAAAGCCGATTCAGCAGCTATTCTTTCTCGAATTTCTGCTTCTAAATAACCGTTTATTTCTCTCAACTCTGCGGTGCGTTCTTGAATTTTAATTTCTAAGTCATCATAAGCACAGCGCAAAGCTAATTCTGCATCTTGACGCACGGCGATTTCACACTGCAACTTGCTATTAATTGCCTCTAATTCTTGGGGGGTTTTCAAAGATAAAAACTGTGGCAATAGTGTTACCATTTGTCCAGCAGTGTAGCAGGAAACCAGTGCAGTAATTCCTTTTTCAATCCCCGACAGCCAATAAGCGGAATGCCACAGCGTCCAAATGTCTATCAAGTGACCAGTGCCGCAGAGAATAATAAATGCACCAAATAAAGCAAATATTCCTAAAAAAGGAACGTCGCGCCGCTTGAAAACAAAATAAATTAGCATCGCCGGAATTGAATAGTAGGCGATCGCGATTAAAAAATCCCCAGTTACGTGCAGCCACACTAAAGGCGTTTGCCACAGATAGCAGTGACCGTGAGGCATATACTCAGTTGGAGAAAAGATACTTTTGACTAATTGCCACATAATATTTGCTAGTTGCCGATAATAGGGATTTGATGATGCCTAAGTTAGGCGAAAAATAAAAGAAACCGAAAGTGGTAGCTGGATTCCGCATTATTTATTAACGCCTCAGCCCAGCTTGTTCATAACAGCTTGCTTTTGCACTAGGTGGCGATCGCAACTGTGCGATCGCAAAGGAATTTCAATGATAAACTCAGTACCTCTGCCCACCTCGGAAGTGCAGCGCAAATAACCTTGATGGGTTTGAATAATCTGATAAGAAATCGCCAAACCTAGCCCAGTACCATAACCGATAGGTTTGGTCGTATAAAATGGATCGTAAATTTTAGCGATCGTCTCAGGATCTATGCCAGTGCCATTATCAGCAATGTGAATCTGCACCCACTTGCCATCAACTAAAAGCGTGCGGATGCGAATTTTTAGCAGTTGGCAATGGGGGTTTGGTAAGTGATCATCAAAATTATTGTCCCAATAGGCATTGGTCGAAACTCCCTGCGCCGCCATCTGTTCTAAAGCATCAATAGCATTAGAAAAAATGTTCATAAATACTTGGTTAAGCTGTCCAGCATAGCATTCCAATTCTGGCAAATCTCCATACTCTTTAATCACTTGGATAGGCGGACGGTTTGGTTGTTCTTTCAAGCGGTGCTGCAAAATCATTAAAGTGCTATCGAGTCCTTCATGGATATTTACCTTTTTCATCTCGGCTTCGTCTAACCGGGAGAAACTTCGTAAAGATTTAACAATCTCTCTAATTCGCTCTGAGCCAATTTTGATCGAAGCAAAAAGTTTTTGCAGGTCTTTTAAAATAAAATCGAGTTCGATAGTGTGAATCTTGTCGGCAATTTCCGGCGCAGGAGTGGGGTAATAAACTTGATAAACCTTAATCAATTCCACAATCTCTTTAATGTATTCTTCAGCCGGAATCAGATTGCCATAAATGAAATTGACAGGGTTATTGATTTCGTGAGCAACACCAGCTACCATTTGCCCCAAAGAGGACATTTTTTCATTTTGTACGAGTTGAGCTTGGGCGCTTTTAAGTTGTTGCAGAGTGTTCTCTAATTGCTGAGTTTGCTCTAGGAGTTTAGCTTCCGAGTGCCGCAATGAATTTTCAGCCAAGGAGCGATCGCGATTTTCCTGTTGCAAAAGTTCATTGGTTAATTCTAAAGCGAGCGTCCTATCCATCACCCGTTTTTCCAATTCTAGCATTAATTTCGAGAGTGCTTCTTGAGCTTGTTTGCGATCGCCAATCTCATTTTGTAAAGCCAAATTTGCCGCCGCCAATTGATCGGGACTGGGGATAGCCAAGATTTTTGGGATTAGTTCCACCAGCACTGCTGCGGTAGATAGCGAAATCAGCGCTGTAATCCCTTTAAGAAAACCAGAGAACCAATAATTAGGATGCCACAGCGTCCATATTTCCATAATATGGGTAATACCGCAGCAAATAATAAAAGAGCCAAACAGCATGAAAACCCAGTCAAAAGGCAGGTCTTGCCGCTTTTTGACAATATAAATCAGCGTGAGCGGTATCAAAAAATAAGCGACGGCTATCAAACCATCGGACAAAATGTGTAGCCCCACTAATCCCGGCTTCCACAAGTAACAATGACCGTGAGGAATAAAATAATTGGGAAACATTTTATGAACCATTTGCATCAAATCAACTCGGTTATTGGCTAATAATTAAAAAAAATCGCAAAAAATCCCAAAACCTGCTGTCACAAAAAGAAGAATTAGGCTTTTGGACTTAACACTTGTGAGGAGTAGATGCAGCGATATGAAAGTACATTTTATTAAATTAACATCACTTGAGTAAATTTTAGCAAGGTCAAGTGTCACATTTTTAATTGTGGCTTCATGAGCAACTGTGACACCTGCCTGACATTTTGGCTAACGAGGGCAAAAAAGTGAACGCAGCTACCTGAAACTTAGTCTCACCAACACACCTTGAAACTGGGTTATAAGACTCCGTGACCAGGGAGGCAACGGCGCAAGCACAAGATTTAACCGATGTCACGGATTTAACTTAACGAAGAGAACCCTTCTCAAAAACCTGTAGAGGTGGGTTCACTCTTGTAGCCTTGAAGAGTGCAGACAACTTAAATACACCCACCCCCACCCCGCCAGGGGACTCTTTATTGACAATGGTACTCTGGGCGCGAGATTTAACGGATTTGAGCAGTTATTCCCTGAGAAATGTCGCGACAGTATCGTGTCGCAATCCAATAGGCGATCGCATTAGGCTTTACAGTCAATCATAAGTGATAATATCAACGATATACTTATATGGTAATTGCCAGTTATGACGATAGATGAGGTACTACAGCTAACTCGTGTCCGATCGCAAAAAGATTTATATCCCGTACAAGAAATCATACTCCGCCAAGTTTGGGAAGGAAAGACTTATACAAGCATCGCATCTACCTCTAATTACGGAGAGCATTACCTGAGAAACATCGCCTCGTCCTTGTGGCAATCTCTCTCTCAAATCTTACACACATCTATTAGCAAATCAAATTTTCGCTCTTGTTTAGAATCACGTTCCCTGACGGCAGATGAACGAGCATTAATAGAAGAATTCACCCGCAGCCAATGCCTAGCAACACCTTTAGAATTTCCCGGTTCTCCCGTGCCCCTCGATTCGCCATTCTATATCCATCACCCGCTAATTGAAGAACTCGCCTATCGAGAGATTACTAAACCCGGAAGTGTTCTGCGGATAAAAGCTCCCAGGAAGATGGGAAAAAGTTCCCTTCTGCTACGGATTTTAGAGCGCGCGACTTCTCTTGACTATCGAACTGTAAGTTTAGATTTTCAGCAAGCTGAGGAAGCTGTTTTAGACAACCTCGATAAATTTTTACGGTGGTTTTGTGCCAACATCAGCCGTCACCTAGAATTGCCACCTCTATTAGATGATTATTGGGATGAAGACATGGGTAGCAAAGTAAGCTGTGCTATCTATTTACAACAATATATTTTAGACAAAATAAATAATCCTCTAGTCTTAGCTTTAAATGAAGTCAATAGAATTTTTGAGTATCCAAAAATTGCCAGAGAATTTTTGCCGCTGCTACGAAGCTGGCATGAAGAAGCAAAGCGCATTGAAATGGTGGGAAAACTGCGGTTAATCGTTCTTCACTCCACAGAAATTTATATTCCTTTAAAGCTCACTGAATCGCCTTTTAATGTCGGTTTACCGCTGCAATTGCCCTATTTTACAGAAGAGCAGATACTTGCTTTAGCCCAGCGTCACGGACTGGATTGGACAGAGGGTTCCGATGCCGATCGACTGATGGCCATGGTAGGGGGACATCCTTATCTAGTGCGGCTAGCTCTTTACCACCTCTGTCAAAACAGTTTAACGCTCGATCAGCTACTACAAGAAGCTCCCACCATAGCCGGAATTTATAAAGATTATTTGCGGAGTTTTTGGGTGACATTGCAAGAGTATCCCGAACTTGCGGTTGCACTTAAACAAGTGGTAAAATCGGAACGCGGGGTGGAATTAGATCCGATAGTAGCTTCTAAATTAGTTAGTATGGGGCTGATTCATATCGATAATAACCGCTGTACGCTGAGCTGCGAGTTGTACCGCATGTATTTTGGTTCGCCCAACTTTATTTAGATCGAGGTTTGAGAGTTTATTTGCGTAATTTATATGAGAATGAAGCGATCGCACCACATCCTCACCTCTCACTAAACTCAATAGATACTCACATTTAAACCAACCCAGAAACGGCATGACCCAGGTTACATACCAAATTGGAGGCAGTCTCGCTAGTGATGCACCTACCTATGTTGAACGACACGCAGATATCGAACTTTATCAAGCCTTAAAACGAGGCGAGTTTTGCTACGTCCTCAACTCCCGACAAATGGGCAAATCTTCCCTTCTCGTTCGCACCCTGCACCGACTGCAAGCAGAAGGATTTCTATGCAGTACCATTGACATGACGCGCGTCGGTAGCGAAAACATTACTCCTTTACAGTGGTACAAAGGAATCATTGGGGATTTGTGGCGTAGCTTTAATTTATTAGGACAAGTTAATTTAAAAACCTGGTGGAAAGAACAAGAAGAAGTCTCTCTCCTGCAAAGATTGAGTCAGTTTATTGAAGATATTTTATTAGCCAGATTTCCGGAGGAGCGAATTTTTATATTTGTTGATGAAATTGATAGTATTTTAAGCTTAGATTTTCCTGTAGATGACTTTTTTGCCTTAATTCGTTATTGCTACAACCAACGAGCCATCAATCCCTCATACAATCGGATTACCTTCGCGATTTTCGGAGTAGCTACACCAAGCGATTTAATCGCCGATAAAAATCGGACACCTTTTAATATCGGACAATCGATCGATTTGTCAGGATTTAGCTTAGAAGAAGCGCAACCATTAGCGAAAGGGGTAGAAAATGTCATAGCCAATCCGCAAGAAGTTCTCAAAGAAATCTTAGTTTGGACGGGAGGACAGCCATTTTTAACCCAAAAAATATGTGAATTAGTAGTAAAAAAGGCGGGGTCAGCCCACAGCGGTGATTTAAAAATACCACCCGGAACAGAGGAATTTTTTGTCGAATCGGTGGTGCGATCGCACATCGTCAATAACTGGGAATCTCAAGATGAGCCAGAGCATCTGAAAACGATACGCGATCGCATCTTGCGAAACGAACAACGCGCCGGAAGATGGCTCGGCATTTACCAGCAAATCTTACAAAGCGTAGGGGCGATGCCCCCGTACCCGCCCGTCCCAACAGATGACAGCCCAGATCAAATCGAACTATTGCTATCGGGTTTAGTGGTAAAAAAACATGGGTATTTGCAGGTAAAAAACAGAATTTATCAAGAAGTATTTAATCTCGAATGGGTAGAAAAACACTTAGGGCAACTGCGCCCTTACTCCCAACTATTTGATGCTTGGATCGCTTCCAAACAACAAGACGAATCGCGACTGTTGCGCGGACAAGCGCTGAAAGACGCTCAATCCTGGGCGCAAGGTAAAAGTTTGAGCGATTTGGACTATCAATTTTTAGCCGCTTCTGGTGAATTAGACAAGTTGGAAATGCAGCAAGCACTGGAAGCAGAACGAGTAAAAGAAGTCGAAGCACGACTGCTAGAAGAACGCAAGCGCGTAGCTTATGAAAGAAAGACAGCACAGCGACAGCGCAAGTTTATTGCAGCGTTGAGTGGGTTGCTGATAGTGGCGATCGCATCCGCCATTTTCGCCCTCTGGCAATATCACCGCGCCCTCACCAACGAAATTCAAGCCCTCACTTCCTCATCCTCCGGGCAATTCGCCTCCCAACAGCGATTAGACGCTCTCGTGACTGCCATCAAATCAAGACGCAGGCTCGACAGTCTCCCTAATCCCCACCCTCAGTTGCAATCTCAAGTTCGGCAAGTGCTGCAACAAGCCATCTACGGCAATACAGAACTCAATCGCTTCTGGGGACATCGAGGTTGGGTACTGGCGGTTGATGCCAGCCCAGACGGTCAACTGATCGCTACAGGCAGCAACGACCAAACGGTTAAGCTTTGGAAACCCGATGGCACTCTGCTGCACACTCTCCAGCACACTGCCACCGTTCACGCCCTCAGTTTCAGTTCTGACAGCCAGCGCTTAGTGACATCTAGCTTGGACGGCAACATTTATCTGTGGAATCGGAAGGGCAAGCTGCTCAAAACCTTTCCGGGACACAGTACCGCAATTTGGGACATCGCCGTGAGTCCTGACGGTCAGCGCATTGCCTCCGCCAGTGAAGATAATACCATTGGCCTGTGGAGCATTGATGGCAAAGCGATCGCAACCCTGACAGGACATCAAAGTGGGGTTTGGGGTGTTGCCTTTAGCCCCGATGGAAACCTCCTCGCCTCTGGCAGCACAGATGGTAAAGTCAAGGTCTGGACTCTAAATGGCAAACTGGTGAGAACCCTGGAAGGACACAGCGCCGCCGTTTGGGATGTTGAGTTTGCCTTACTTGCAGACAATGGCGGCATCAAACGTCCGGCGATCGTCTCTGCCAGCGCTGACAACACGGTGAAAGTATGGCAACCCGACGGAACGTTGCTAAAAACTCTCACAGGTCATAATGCGGAAGTGTTTGAAGTTGCCGTTAGCACAGCAGGCGATGTCATTGCTTCCGCCAGTGCCGATCGAAACATCAACCTCCAGAAGCCGGACGGAACAATCCTAAAAGTTCTCAAAGGGCATCAATCTGGAATTCGAGGCGTTGCCTTTATTCCCAAAAGTCAAATGCTTGTCTCCGCCAGCGACGACAATACCGCGCGACTCTGGAATCCAACAAACCCCTTCTCAAAAGTTCTACTCGGACACGGCGGAACTATTTGGGATGTGGATTTCAGCCCGGACGGTCAGATGTTAGCTTCAGCCAGTTCCGATCGCAGTTTCAAACTGTGGCCGCAAGACGGCACGTTGCTGAAGTCTTTTGCCGTAGGAAATAGCATTTACTCGGTTGCTTTTCTATCTGGTGGCAGCTTTGCCAACCCTGCGGGCGCACCCACCCTTGCTACCGCCAGTGACGATAAAACGATTAGATTTTGGCACTTTGACGGAACGTTGTTGAAAACAATAAAAGGACATCAGGCGGGAGTTTGGGATGTCTCCGCCAGTCCAGACGGTCAGCTACTCGCTTCTGCGGGCGACGATAAAACCGTGAAACTGTGGAAGCCCGATGGCACTTTGCTGAAAACTTTCAGAGGACATCGGGCTAGGGTTTACGATGTGGATTTTACCCCCGACGGACAGAGGCTGGTTTCCGCCAGTGAGGATGGCACAGCTCGGTTGTGGAGTCTTGACGGTAGGTTTTCCAAGATTTTGAAAGGTCATAGTAGTGGAGTTTGGGAAGTTGCCATCAGTCCAGACGGTCGCACTTTGGCAACTGCGAGCATGGATGACACGATTAAACTCTGGACGATCGATGGCACGTTGCTCAAAACCCTTAAGGGGAATACTAGAGGGATGATGGCAGTTGATTTCAGTCCAGACGGTCAAATGCTGGTGGCGGGAGGCGCAACTGGCGCACTCAAACTTTGGAAGACGGACGGTACAGAAATAACCGCGCTAACCGGACATGAGGGGAATGTGTGGGGGGTGGCGTTTAGCCCCGATGGCAAACAGATTGCCTCTGCGGGGGACGATCGCACAGTGATTTTGTGGGATTTGGAGCGGATTCTCCAACTAGATCCGCTGGCTTATGCCTGCGATCGCGTGTGGGATTACCTGCGAACAAATGCCGATGTGAAGGAGGAAGATAGACATTTGTGCGATCGGATAAGCTTGGATTCTACTCAACCTTAGCTAGAGCATAATCCCAAAAGAGCCAGAGGAAGAAAAGTAGTAGTTTCAGCAATTAGCCCATGTCGTCAACATATTGGCATTTGCGATCGATTGCAGTCTTAAACAGGAGCGATCGAACAAGAGAAAAAAATGCTAAACCAAGTTTAACCCCACATTCCGCACTTCTTAACATAGTCAAAAATATGTTGACGAGAAAACGTCATCCTAGGAATTTAATCGCCAACATATTCTCTATAATTAATGACTCTTGATAACAAATAAACACTCCTTAATAATAACTCATATTTCTACATATCAGCGGAATACTTGTAGACAAAAAATTACAGCCATTTCTTACCAAAAAATCCCCAATTAATGTTAAGACCTGCGGAAGATGGGTAATAATGTGGTGTGTGATGAGACCATCATTTTTGCTATTCATGCTAACTCTGTATGAGGAGTTTCATCCCTCCTACAGAGTTATCAGTCTCTTTCAATTGCCTATTCTAGCTAAGACTATTTTTTAACCTCATTATTATTACCTTCCCCAACGATCGATCGCATTCCTTCTAGCGTAGCGGGAATGCTGCGCGGATCCATAAACATCACCTTGCTGCTGTCGCTGGTGCCAATTTTTAGACCCATATCCAGATAGTTTTGAGCTAACAAAAATTGTAAAGCTTCCCGGGCAGTGGGGTCATTTTGCAGAGTTTTGCCGATAATTTGCAAGGCCTCAGAAGTAGCTTGAGCTTTCAAAACCTGACTTTGGCGTTCTGCTTGAGCTTTCAGGACGATCGCCTTTTGTTGAGCTTCTGCTTCCAAAATAGTCGCTTTTTGGCGGGCTTCTGCATCCAGAACTTGCGCTTCTGCTTTACCTTTGGCGCTGTTAACTGCTGACTCGCGTTCTCCCTCTGATGTCAGAATTGCCGCCCGCTTCCGTCGATCGGCTGCCATCTGCAATTCCATCGATTCCTGTACAGTTTTAGAAGGGATAATATCCCGCAATTCTACCCGCGTTACTTTAACTCCCCAAGGATCGGTAACAACGTCTAAATCTCTGAGCAAAATTTCATTAATTTGAGAACGGGCAGTAAAAGTTTGTTCGAGATCCAGTTGACCCATTTCGGCGCGAATTTGGGTCAGCACCATATTTACCATTGCTGACTGAAGATTTTCTACTTTGTAACAGGCTTTTTCCAAGTCCACAATCCGCCAGTAAACCACAGCATCAACGGTGAAGGAAACGTTATCCCGCGTGATACAAGCTTGCGGAGGAATATCTAAGACTTTTTCCCGAATTGTTTGCTCGTACACGACGCGATCGAGAAACGGCGTGACAAAATTCAAACCGGGTTCCAGTTTCTTGCCGCTGTATTTACCTAAAGTTTCCACCAACGCTTGATTGCCCTGATTGATAATCTTGACGGAACCTGCGAGGGCTGAGCCGCCTAAAGCCAAAAATACGAGTAAAAAGTATTGTTCCATGGTCGCCTCCTATAAATGTTGACTGTTGACTGTTGAGTGTTAAATGTTGACTAATGACTGATGACTAACTACTAATTGCCTGTGATTAATTACGCATTTTGTTTAAGAATGCAAGAGATTTTCGGGCAAAACTATCAGAGTAGTGCCTTTGCGTCCGACGACAATTACGTTTTGGTTGGGGGGGATAGTGGTCTTCGTGTCTTCGCAGCGAGCTTGCCAAGAATTCCCCTCATAAATCACTCGGCCGGCTTCTCCGGGGGGAATTTCTGTTAAAGTTTTTGCTTCCTGAGAATCTGCGATCGCCCTGGCGTTGCCTTTAGGTATCAACCGCCGAGACAGCAGCACAAAAACAGTCGAAAATACCATCCACAGGAATATTTGTAAATTAACGTAAGGTAGAACTAGAGAGCATCCAGCTACGGCGAAGGCGCTCAGTCCCATCATAAAAGCGACAAAAGCAGTCGGGAGAAATAGCTCTGCCAAACACAGCAAAGACCCAGCTAGCAGCCAAAGGAGCGTCGGAGTCCAGATCATAAAAAGAATAGGTGATACTATTTAGATCTTAGATTGGAAATTTAAGATTTAAGAAATGCAAACAACTGACTCTGCAAGGATTTGCGACTTGCTGGCCCTCAGAGCGATTTTTCGCGCCACGGTATCAGGTTGAGGCTTCTACCGTACTCCAAGTCAGAGTTTAGTAACTTAAATTACAATTTAAGCCGGTGCAGACTGGCAGAAACTACAATTTCTAGGGGCCCAAAGGCAGTTAAGAAATTGGTAGGGGCTAAAATCAGTTTATTCTCAAGCTCATAAATTTGGGCTTGCGAATCCTATATCTTCAGAATGTTTTTACACAAACTATTTCGATATGATCAGCAGTTTCTCCGAACCCATTTATTGCCCGAATCTTAGCTGTCCCGATCCACGCAATACCTTTGGCCGCCAGCACTGTGCAGCGTGCGAAACGGATTTAATTTATCGCTATGTGTGGGTGGTGGGACAAGCAGCCGAGGAAGTGCCGACGGGTAAGGTAATAGCCGATCGATACTTTGTCATTGCACCCCAAATCTGGCTCGACAGCCGTCCAGCTCTGCCTCCGAGCGTCCCGGAACAACTGCCGGATACCATTATGCCTTACCTGCATTTGTATCCCCAACGGCTGCATACGCCGGAAGTATACGGTTTTTGTTCGCTTGGGGAAGCACCGGAAGCGACAGAGGTGCTGTTGTTGGAAAATGTGCCCATCAATAATTTCGGTCGCCTGTATCCTTCTATTTTAGAATCTTGGTCTGGGACAACCGCCGCGCGCCAAGTTTACTGGCTGTGGCAAATGCTCCAACTGTGGGCACCGCTGTCGGAACAGGGAGTCGCTTCGAGTTTGCTGGTACCGGAAAATTTGCGGGTGGAAGGTTGGCGGGTACGCCTGCTGGAACTACACCGGGGCAATTTTGTACCGACGCTGCGGGATTTGGGAGATGTGTGGTCAGGTTTGGTGGAATCAGCGCAACCCGAGGTGCAGTCGAAACTCGGAGAGATTTGTCAGTTTATGCGCCGCAGCAGCATGAATTTCGACGCGATCGCCCTGGAACTCAACGATTTACTATTAGAACAAGCCGCTCAATTGCCTCTGCACTTAGAAGTAGTCGGCATGACTGATACCGGGCCGCAGCGCTCCCAAAATGAAGACAGTTGCTATCCGACTGCTGCTGATTTTCAATCTAGCAAAACTTCTGGGGGCGAGAAACTAATTCCTTACTTGACAATGGTTTGCGACGGGGTTGGAGGCCACGAAGGAGGAGAAGTTGCCAGTCAATTAGCCGTGCAGTCCCTGAAAGCTTTAATCCAAAATTTGCTCGCAGAAATCGCTCAACAAGAAGAGTTGATGACGCCAACAATGGTCATCAAGCAACTCGAAGAAATAGTCAGAGTTGTGAATAACGTGATTTCCGCTCAAAATAATGAGCAGGGAAAAGAGTTGCGCCAGCGGATGGGGACGACTTTGGTGATGGCCCTCCAGTTGCCTCAAAAAGTGAAAATTTCCGAGGATTTGCCCTCAAATAACAGTCACGAACTTTATTTAGTCAATGTTGGAGACAGCCGCGCTTATTGGATTGGCAAAAATTACTGTCAGCGGCTGACTGTGGACGACGACGTAGCGTCAAGGGAAGTCCAGCTAGGACACTGTTTATACTGGGAAACTCAACTGCGATCCGATGCAGGAGCCCTGACTCAAGCTTTGGGCACGCGGGACGGCGATTTCCTGCGCCCGACGATTCAGCGATTTATTGTCGAAGAGGAAGGCTTACTGCTGCTGTGTTCCGACGGTTTGAGCGACAACGACTGGGTAGAGCAATCTTGGGAGAATTACGGCCCAGAGGTGCTTGAGGGCAAAATGTCTTTGGAAGCCGCAGTTCAGTCTTGGATTCGTCTCGCCAACGAGAAAAACGGTTATGACAACACCTCGGTGGTGGCGACTCACTGTCGGATGTCGCCGGAGAGATTGGTACTGTTTGATCCGGCGGTGGCGTCAGCGCCAGTGTCAGCCTCGGTGTCGCTGCCACCTTCCCTCGCGGCATCCCTCCAGAAGTCCGGGAGGATTCCAGAATCTCAGCTTTCAGAATCGTCCAAACAGTTGTTGTACCCCGAAACTTCCCCCGCCCCGGAACCCGTTCAAAAACGGCAGTCCAAGCTTCCGCTGCCCCTACTGGGGGTGTTGGGGCTGATATTAGCCGGCGGTGGTTTAGGTTTGTGGGTGCAAAGCCTCCAAAGCCGCCAGCCAGATCCCGAACAACTTCCGCCACCGCCGGAAATTCCCGCTCCGAGTCCTTCGGAAATTCCCTCGCCCGGGGCCGAGAGTCTCTCGCCGTCGCCCGAATCGACTCCTGCGGAAATTCCGCCGCCCGATAGCGAGAGTCTCTCGCCGTCGCCCGAATCGACTCCTGCAGAAATTGCGCCGCCCGAAGAAGCGGAAACTCCTTTGCCATCACCGGAGTAAGGGAGATTAGACCTCTTGCAAAAATCCTTTTCCTCAATTGATGGGCTGGAGAGCCCGTCCTAATTATTTTTGCAAGAGGTCTATTGAATTAAGTCGTCATAAATTAGAGGTAATTAACCCGGATTTGGTATTACATAATTTTCTCGCAGGCGTGTGAAAACTATTTGACAATTTATTGATAATGATAATCGCCTTAGTTGGGATCGTCCAACCTTTCCCCTTTTTTGTTATCATTATTAGTGAATTTTTTATCCAGTTATAGGGATTGACAAAATCTACTCATTTCTAAGTTGTTACCAATGACTTGACATAAGTTATTTTATATAAATCACTGTTGGGAGCATCTCACTTTTGCAGCACAGCTATAAATTAAAGTTTTGAGGCAGAAGGAAGGAGCCAGAAGAAGTGTTTTTACAAATATGAGATGCTCCCATCACAGTTAATAATTTTGTATCATAGTCCGCTTGCAGAAACAAGATGGCTAAAAAGTCAGCCATCACTACAAAAAGTAGTTAAAAATGCTTAAGAATCTCCATGCAGCTAACAATTAGCGATTAGGAACTAACAACATAAGCTTTTTTTATATTGACGGCGCACAATTTATTAACTATAATTACCAGACCAAAAATAACAAAAATCTTACGCCTAACAGTTTTTCTCAAATAACCGTTAAACTATTCTAACGTTTGCGCGTACCCAACCTCGCAGGCACAACCTATATCTGTTAAGGATTCGTCCTGATTCACAGGAGCAAGATTTTAAAATATGCATCTCAGCGAACTGACTCACCCAAACCAATTACACGGCCTCTCGATTCATCAACTCGAACAAATTGCCCGACAAATTCGAGAAAAGCATTTAGAAACTGTAGCCGCTAGCGGCGGCCACCTCGGCCCAGGATTGGGTGTAGTCGAACTGACCTTAGCACTCTACCAAACACTCGACCTCGATCGCGACAAAGTTACTTGGGATGTCGGCCACCAAGCTTATCCTCACAAATTGATAACCGGCCGCTACAACCAATTCCACACCCTCCGCCAAAAAGACGGCGTTGCAGGCTATCTCAAGCGCTGCGAGAGCAAATTCGACCACTTCGGTGCAGGTCACGCTTCCACAAGCATTTCCGCAGCACTAGGAATGGCAATGGCGCGCGACCTCAAGGGGGAAAACTTTAAAACTGTAGCAGTCATCGGCGACGGCGCATTGACTGGCGGCATGGCACTCGAAGCCATCAACCACGCGGGCCATATGCCGAAAACTAATTTGTTAGTTGTCCTCAACGACAACGAGATGTCAATCTCGCCCAACGTCGGCGCAATTACCCGCTATTTGAACAAGATGCGATTGTCGCCACCAGTGCAGTTTCTCAAAGATAACTTAGAGGAACAATTCAAACACATTCCCTTTGTCGGCGAAACTTTTACTCCAGAAATGGAACGCCTCAAAGAAGGGATGAAACGCTTGGCAGTCTCGAAAGTTGGAGCAGTAATTGAAGAATTGGGCTTTACTTACATGGGCCCGGTAGATGGACACAATTTGGAAGAGTTAATTACCACTTTCAAACAAGCTCATACCATTCAAGGGCCGGTGCTAGTTCACGTTGTGACGGTGAAGGGCAAAGGATATGCGATCGCCGAAAAAGACCAAGTAGGATATCACGCCCAAAATCCCTTTAACTTAGCCACGGGCAAAGGCATTCCCTCCACTAAACCCAAGCCTCCAGCTTACTCGAAAGTCTTTGCCCACGCCCTGGTCAAGCTAGCAGAAGATAATCCCAAAATAGTTGGCATTACCGCTGCAATGGCAACCGGAACAGGTCTGGATAAACTTCATGAAAAACTGCCGAAACAGTACATTGATGTCGGGATTGCCGAACAGCACGCCGTGACTTTATCCGCTGGTTTAGCCTGCGAAGGAATGCGCCCGGTTGTGGCAATTTACTCGACATTTGTGCAGCGGGGATACGACCAAATAATTCACGATGTTTGCATTCAAAACTTGCCAGTTTTCTTCTGTTTGGATCGCGCAGGCATTGTTGGGGCTGACGGGCCAACTCACCAAGGAATGTACGACATTTCCTTCTTGCGATGCCTGCCAAATATGGTAGTTATGGCACCAAAAGATGAGGCAGAATTGCAGCGGATGATAGTCACGGGAATCAACCACACAAGCGGCCCGATCACGATGCGTTACCCGCGTGGCAACGGTTACGGCGTGCCTCTGATGGAAGAAGGTTGGGAAGAATTGCCGATCGGCAAAGCCGAAATTCTCCGCAACGGCGACGATTTGCTGATATTGGGTTACGGTTCAATGGTTTATCCGGCAATGCAAACCGCCGAGATTCTGAGCGAGCACGGCATTGAAGCAACTGTGATCAATGCGCGTTTTGTCAAGCCTTTGGACACCGAATTAATCTTGCCTTTAGCACAGCGAATCGGCAAAGTTGTCACAATGGAAGAAGGCTGTTTGATGGGAGGTTTCGGTTCAGCAGTAGCCGAAGCTTTGTTGGACAATAATGTTGTGGTTCCAGTAATGCGGTTGGGTGTACCCGATACATTGGTAGATCATGCAACGCCTGAACAATCATTTGCCAGTTTGGGATTAAATCCGTCGCAAATGTGCGATCGCATCTTAGCAACATTCAGCCGCAAACAGTCTCCTGTTAGCGTGTAAATAGCTAAAATTGTAGGGTGCGCCTAGCGCACCTTACTCTTCGATATCCGATCTATGACAGTGAAAGAGCAACATGATTGAAGGAAGATTTGAGGATAAGGGAGAAAAAACAATGACTAACGTGAAACCAAATCGCATAGTACGGCGGGGAAGATTATTCCCCGAAATCCAGTGGTCAGAAGAGAAAAAAGCCCAGTGGCGTGCTGAAAGAGAAGCATTTTATCAGCGCTGCAAACCTATTTTCGATCGCCTAAAACCAGAATTGATTAAAACCCACTACAACTGGTACATGGCGGTTGAACCCGACAGCGGGGAATATTTTATCGACAAGGATGATATGCTAGTTGCAAACCTAGCCCATGAGAAATACCCGAAAGCTAAATTGCACGTTTTTCGGATCAATGAAACCGGAGTTTGTGGCACAATATGATTCAAGGAAGATTTGGTGATGAGGACGAGCTATTTTTTGAAATTGAACTGATTGCTGATAACGGCTTAGAATTACCTGTTGATGCTCTGCTTGATACAGGTTTTTCTGGCTCGTTAGCAATGGACAGTCAGGATTTAGAGGGACTTGATTGGACATATGTCAAACAAGAAAAAATGCGAACAGCTAAGGGAGAATTTAATTTCGATCTTTATGTAGGAAAAGTGCGTATTGAGTATCTAGAATTTGACATTCCCGTTCATGTGGGTGACGGAGTACCGGAAATTTTAATCGGTCGCCAGTGGCTGAAAACTCGGCGGTTAGTAGTTGATATGCCTGCGGGTGTTTTGACATTGGGAGCGAGTTAAAAGCAAGATGACTTTAAAAAGTTTTGACATAGTAATAGTAGGAGCCGGCCCAGCAGGCGGTCACTGCGCGAGAATCCTAGGCTTAGGCGGTTATTTGCAGAGAAAAATTAAGGAATTGATTAAGAAATTTCACTTGTAAGGTGCGTCCCTTGAGAGATTGTTAGTTGAGGGAAAAATCTCGCTGATAGACGCACCATACTAAGCTAATTTTAAGGCATTTTCTGCGGTGACTTGAATGCGTGGCAGCAACAACAAAGAATCTTCAAAACTGCTAAAATTCAATGTATATGATACACCAAAAGTATATCCACTCGCGCCAATTAAATGCGCTACAATTGGATCGACCTCACCGTAAGGATAGGCAAAACATTTAACAGATTTCTCTAATCCCCGTTCCAATATGGCACGGGATTTGGCCGCCTCCCGCACAATTTCTGTGGGCGACAATGCAGTCAAAGGTTGATGAGTAGCAGACATAGAACCGAATTCAATTCCTGCATCCCGCAGTTGCAAAATTTCCTGCCATCCCATTAACGGTACTTCTTCAAATTCGGCTTTTTCCCAACTATTGGTCTTTCCTATTGACTCCGCTACCAGAAAAACAGTGGCTGTAAAATCAAAGCGTTTTAGCAGAGGCAAAGCATATTGGAAAAAGTCCAGATAGCCGCCGTCAAAAGTCATCAATATAGCTTTACCGGGTAAAGGAGTTTTAGCCAGTTTTGCGCTTCGCCAATTTTCCCAACTCGCACTGTAATAACCCAGATTTTTGAGATTGTGTAACTGTTGTTCAAAAATCTGGGGAGTAACTGCGTCTAAACCGTCAGGAGAAATGCGGCGGTAGGAGAGAATCGGGAGTTTTTTTGTAACGCGATAATTGTCCAAAAGTTGAGGTTTCACCGAGTGAGAAACTTCCCGATAAGAAGATTTTGAGCCAATGATTTCCGGTGCGTAAAATACTTGCTTTGGAAACTCGTTTTCTTGGGGAATTTGCATTGTCGGTTCCCCCGCGATTGCCGCGGCTGACTCGATTTCCTGCAGCGCCGCCGCCGGGAGTGCGGCGCGACGGCTGACACTCGTCCCGATCGCACCCGATCGCCTGCCGAAAATCACCGCATTTTGGGGGTAAATGCCCCCAGCACCCGGTGCATTCAAGCAGTCGGGCAAATTAGACCTTTGTTGAGCACAAGAGGCTAAGCGCGATCGTAGCCATTGCTTGCCGTTGAGTGGTTTTCCCAGCAAAGCTTCTCGCACGGCGGCGACGCACAACTCAAAACCAATATTTCGAGTAATTGTCGATCGCAATTTTTGAGCCGAAACAACATTATTTTCCACCGCAACAGTGACAATACCGACAGCAACGCCGCCTATTTTTACCAGCACGTTTATTTCAGCAAGCTCAACTTTTATATTAGCAAATTCGTCGCTAACTTCTACAGCAATCAAATCTTTTTCGAGGGTAATTGTGGGGACTTCCTCAGCTATTTCAGGCTTGTAGAAATCCTCCAAATGCCAATGCGGACGCCCCCATAATTCTTGCAAAAATAGCGTCCAGTCATGTTTAGGATGCAATGGTTCCAGCAAAGTTTCCCACAATTTATTGCCTTTTTCGCAGCGATTGCGTTGAAAGAAGCGATCAATAATTGGCCAAGCAAACTGGGCTGCAACCGCATCCGCCAACACCGAAGCCGCAACCATGCCATCGCAAATCGGCAATTCAATAATACCGAGTTGAATTCCTTCTAGTTTGATCGTACAGCACAGGCGATCGCATATTTGCCCAGCGTAAATATCCGAAATTGGTTCGGTCACTTCCACCGTAACTTTCCAGGCCATTTCACCGTTGACTCGCTTAACTTTATCTAAAATATATCTGATTTCATTTCGAGTGAAAATTTTATGATATTTGTGAACGTTACTACTTTTGACATCTCTCTCAATTCCTTTGTGCCAAGGTAGATTTAAACTGAGATTCGCGGCTTTTTCTTGATAATTAACGAGCATTGTGCCGTCATATTCAATGCCCATAAAATGACAGATTTTTCCTAGAATTTGTGTTTTGTTATCTAAAAGCTCCTCATATTTAACTAATATATGATTGGATTTATTAATATATTTGTGGCTAGTTAACATCGCGTGTTCCCAGCGATAGATACAGTGGTTTAAATCCCAACCAGCGCCCCACAATTCGTTAAAACTCTTAGTAGCCTCATACATAGAAGCTATTGTATCCATACCATTTCGCAAAATATGTATAAATTTCGCATCCGGCAAAAAGCGCTCTATGTCATCAATAAAATATATGTGTTCCGGCGTTTTTTCCAACCAAACGCTGTTTTTTTGTTCAGCAGCCAAACCATCCAAAACTCTCACAAACCAACTAGCTTTAGCTTCCACACTTTGGCTGTCATCAAAATCTTTCAAAAGTTCAGGACGTTTAATCTCATCCTTAAAAAAAGCTTCCATTCTACCTGGCAACTTTCCAGCAAACTGATCGTACAGCAAATAGTGAAAAAACTTAGATTCTGGAAAAGAAATAACTTCGGGATGAGCGGCTAATAAGCTTTGAAGAATTGTTGTGCCGCTGCGAGGAGCTCCCACTAGAAATATTCGTTTCATTTTTATACTTTATAAGTTGTTGTGAATGAGATTTTTTTTATGAACCGCAGAGAGCGCAGAGGGCACAGAGGGAGAGAATAAAGAGGTAGGATTTATGTTCCTCTGTGCCCTCTCTGCGGTTAAAAACTATTTTTCTAACTCCAAGTAAAATCCTGTTTTAACAAATCAGAAAGTTCCTGATTGTAAGGCTTGAAATAATCTGTCAGTTGTTGTTCGATTGCTGCTGGTATTTTGCTGTACTCCTCGATCGTATTAATCTCATATTGTTTACTTGCGATCGCACTAATATCCAAGAAATCTAACACGTCGGAAAAAACTTTGTCGGTATTTGCCTCAAAATCTTCGCTTTTGAGAATTAGCAACTGTTCCCTCGGAAAATAATCGAGCCAATTCTTGATTTGTTCAACATAAATTCCTCGCGACAAATAAGAATAATGTTGGTGGTTGAAACTGTAATAATCTTTATCGGCTTTGATTTTTTCAATTTCACCTTTTAGGCGAGCGGGCTCGGAAGCGATCGCCTTTTCAAAATCCAGCTTTTCGCAGCCGATCGCCACTTCTAAATGATAGTTCAGCCAAGCTCGTTTTACCGGGTTTCGCAGCATTACAATCAGCTTAACATCCGGGAAACACTTGTAAACCCGCTCTGCCACCAACGGATGATAAATATAGTAAGGAGTCATTTCCCACAGCAACACCTTCTCATCCGCCACACTGCGCGTCAAATGCTTGCTGTACCAATCAACGCCCCGCTCAAAATTCAAATCAAAAAAGTGAATGTTGTGGGAACCATCTTTGATAATTTGCAAGTGATTTGCGAGATAGCCGGATAGAGGTTCCGTGCCACACTGTTGAGCGCCAATAATTAAAAAGTCTGGTGCCTGCTTATTTTTCAACTGAGTCGAAATTTTGGCATAGGCGGGATTGTCCTTATTCAAGGCGTGAACTTTTTCGGCGGCTTCTGGTAAATCCGCCACCTGCATTTTGCCATCAAATTCCCAGCGGTTGGGCGGACAAAGAATCGTTTTTTGGTTTACAGTCGATCGCACATACAGCGGATAAGTGTGCCAATGATAATCATAGGCGTAAGCCAAACTCTTCTCGTAAACCCCAGCATTCACGTAATACTGACCGTTGCCTAAATCCAGCCTGTCTACGTGCAGGCGGATTGTGCCTTTACCTTCCGCCAGCGGCAGCAATCTGCCCATTTGATTAGTATTAGTCTCAAAACAACTTTGACCGTCTTCCCGGCTAATTGTCACGCCAAAAATAGCAGCCGAAATTGGCTTCGGTACAGAATAATGAATTTCCACAGTAATAGGATCACCACTGTTGATCTCATTATCCGGCAACACTTTAACATCCGTAATTTCTACTTCCAAAGAACCGAAGCGATTGTCATTAATTCGCAGTTGCGAACCCGTACTCGTCACTTCAGGAGGACCCATGGGAGTGCGTTTTTCGGTTGCTGGGCGCATTTCCGACAAATACTGACCGACTACCACTTCCGGTTCCCCGTAAGCCACGATTTCACCTGATTTCAGCCACAAAGCCCGATCGCACAGTTTATGAATTTGCGCCGCGTTGTGAGAAATCAAAACAATCGCACATCCTTGATTCTTAAACTCCGTGATTCTGTTCAAACATTTATTTTGAAAAGCCACATCACCAACCGACAAATGTTCATCAACTAACAGCACTTCTGGATCGGTGTGTACCGCCACCGAAAAAGCCAGCCGCATTTGCATCCCTGTACTGTAAGTCCGCATCGGACTATCAATAAACTGTTGCAATTCCGCAAATTCCACAATATCATCAAATCGGCGCGCCGCTTCCCGACGAGTCAAACCGGCCACCACCGCACCCACAAACACATTTTCTCTGCCGGTTAAATCCGAGTGAAAACCCGCACCCAAATCCAACAAACCGCCAATTCTGCCATTAACTTCAATAGTTCCTTCTTGAGCCTGGCCGATACCGCCAACAAGTTGCAGCAGCGTCGATTTTCCCGCGCCATTCTTGCCGAGAATTCCCAGCATCTCCCCAGGAGAAACAGTGAAATTGATATCCCGCAGTGCCCAAAAACGCGCCTGCGGTTTCATCTGCCGAAAACCCGCCAAAGCGGCCTGCATAATCGTATAAGGTCGATCGGCAGAGTAGCGGTTGAAACGTTTCCCCAAACCCTTGACAACAATAGCTTGACGCATTTACAATTCCTCCACAAAAGTATTGCTTTGCCGTCTAAAAATTCCCAGTCCTATCGGCAAAAGAGCAGCCACAACCAAGCTAAGAATTAACAGCGCCAGCCAATCCGGCTGCGTACCTTTGAGCAGTATGGCGCGGTAAGCTCCCAGCAGTGGCACCATAGGATTCAACTGATAAAGAGGCTGAAATTGTTTCGGTACGCTGTTGAGGTCGTAGAAAATCGGAGTCAGGTAAAACAGCATCTGCAAAACTACGCCCAAAGTGTGCTGAGTATCGCGAAAAGTGACATTCAAAGCGGCGAGGGGGTAAGCCAAACTGACAGTCAAAATAAACTGAATAGCCATCAGCAGCGGCAACACAAACAGCACTGCACTCGGCTGAACGCCATCAATTGCCAGAAAGATAATTAACACCGGCAAAGCTAACAGAAAGTGAATTAGCCCTGTCATAGTCGTGACTACCGGCAAAATTGCCGTGGGAAAATTAGGCTGTCTGATTAGCGCTTTATTGTTGGTAATTAATCCCGTTGCTTGAAATAATGCGGTTTGAGACCAACTCCAGATTAACAAACCGCTGAAAGCAAAGGAAGAAAATTTCGGAACGTTAATCGGTACAACAGAACGAAATACAAATGAAAATACAGCTAACTGCAACAGCGGATTGATTAAAGTCCAAGCAATCCCCAAAGTCGATCGCTTGTAAAGTAATTTTATATCGCGATCGACCAACACCCGCAGCAAATCGAAGAAATGAGCGATTTTGCGCCTGTAACCCAGCCTGGGAGCACTTCTCATCGCACACCTCCGGCAACTTCCTGCGGTTCCGACTGTAGCTGCTCTTCCGGCTCAATCTCAGCTAACTGCTGCGCCTGCAACTGCGCTTTTCTGTAAGCAAAAGGACTGTCGAGAGCTCCTAATAACTCGCTGACTACCAACTTGCGCGGCAGCAAACCCGGAACCCCCAAGCGGCGCACCAGCCACCAACCAAGCCACTGAAACATAGCAAATTTCCAAATTTCCCAGCGCGGCACAGTGCGGTTGCGATCGCACGTCAGTAAAAAAGCCCCAAAGCTGCGCCCGTTGTCCTGTAACTGCCGGCTCAAAGCCTCGGCGCTGCGTCTGTGCCGATGCCACACAAAAGCTCTCGGCTCATAAAAAGTCGAGTATCCCTTAGCCAAAATCCGATGAAACATCTCAATATCCCCACCACCGCAAGTCGCCGTACCCACATCAAGAGCAACGTCAAAATTCCCAACTTCCGCAAAAACTCGTCGCCGGAAAGCCATATTCGCCCCCACGCCGTATTTGCTCGCCCACAGCAACTCCCACGTCGAGAGCTTGCTACCATCAAATTTAAAACTGTCGAGGTATTGCAGCATTCCCCCGTAGCGGAGTTCAAATTGAATTTGAGCCTCTGTTTCTAGTTCCGCCGGCGCGACTAAACCGCTCACTGCCATAATTTCTGGGTCAGCAAACGCCGCAGCAATACCCCGCAGCCAACCGCGATCGGGCCGCACGTCGTCATCAGTAAAAGCAATAATCTCATGCCGCGCTTCAGCGATCCCGCGATTGCGCGCCCAATCCAATCCTGGTCGTTCTTCCTTGACGTAGCGTACCGGCCATCGCGCTACGAATTCAGCGGTGCTGGTGGTTGCAGGAGCGTTGTCTATAACGATAATTTCGCGGTGCGGATAGTCGAGGGCGAGCAGAGCTTCCAGAGCGCCTTTGAGCAAATCTGTGCGATCGCGCGTGCAGATGACAACGCTAATTGACGGCAGGTGGCGATCCGCCACTGCTTCAGAAACAGCGCCGAACTGCTCTCCTAAAGTCGATCGCACCAACTCTTTTCCTAACTGATCCACAATTGTTTGTCGCACTCGCTCAGCGGAAATTGTTTGTTCCCAGGGATTGTTACTAACAGAAGCCCAGCCCAGAAGCCGTCCCCGGTAGCGAACTAAAATGCGAACTGCTTCGTATTGTTCGAGTTGCCTAATCGGATTAATCTGTTCGGTAAACTCAATCTCCATCACTTTTATTGCCATAACTTGCTCCTGAAAATTTTGCAGCGGGCACTAGATAGAAAAGTTTTGACTTGGGACTTTTAACTTTGGGGTTGCAACTTTCCAATTTCCCAACTTTTGAGGTTTGAGTTTTTGGTTTAACTTCCCCGAATTCAGTAGATATGAACGAAAAAAAAATCTTCTAGGGGCTAGTTTAGCTAAGCATAACCAGATATAAGCGAGAAGATGAAGGCACTCACCTGCCCGAATCATGTAATCTTTATTTGTACCTATTTACTTAGCTCTTAATTGCTAACTCGTAAGTTTCCAAAGCAACTAAAGGTTTTTCTTCAAGCGTTTCTGCAGTGCGGGGCAAACCGTTAACCGCGATCGCCCCAGCCAGCGGTTGAGCAAAGTGAAGCGCCAGAATCGATCGTAAGTGAGCGCCCCGCAGCGGTTCCGCGCCTGCTTGCGGAAAAATATGGCCGACTGTCAGTTGGTCATAATACAGGTAAACCCCAGCCGGTCGTTCCGCATCCAGCAGACTTTCTGCTGCTTCCCAACCTTGCTGCAAATCAATGTTAATTTCATATCCGCCCAAATCAGCACGGACCGGGCCTCCTTGCATAAAACTAGAAATAGCAGAGCGACTTTTTAACTCATCAATGACACCCCGCAAATACCAATAACCGCGCAATTTTGACCGCAACCACCGCCAAGTTTCCCGCATCCCCAAGCTTTCGAGTAAATCAAGAGATTTCCTCAGTCCCCGGGCCAGCCAATCCACAGCAGCCGGCCAGAAAAACGTGACCGCCACCACAATTTTATCTAGCAGCGAGTAAGCAGTTTCGTAGGCTGCTACCTGCATGATCGGTCTAAGTTCCGGGTGTCGGCGGCCGATCAAAACATCCGATCGCCCTTCCTGACGAGATCGGCGGAAAGAGCGATCGAGATTATTAGTTTCGTGTTCGTAATGATAGCCCACAGCATCCCCCGCTACAGCAAAAGGTACACCAGCTTTCAGCAAACGCACCCCAAACTCGTAATCTTCTCCGCCGCAGTTTCCAAAAGCTGAATCAAACCCATCGAGACGACCAAAAAGTTCTGCATCCAAAGAAAGGTTGCCGCTGAGCAAATCTTGATAAGTAAATCGGTGATCAGGTTTGCTCATCTGATAAAACTTCTCTTCCCACCACGAGCGCACTTCCACGTCAAAAAACGTAGTTCCTCCGTGCAACTTAGGCGGATAGGGGCCCATGACAGCCGCTCCCGGACGCTCTCGGTGAACCCGCGCATGGCTTTCCACCAAAGGTGGTAGCGCTTCGATGTCGTCGTCGAGAAACAGCAGCAATTGCCCGATAGCCGAAGCCGCTCCCGTATTGCGGGCGATCGAAGCACTCCGGCAATTTACCTCGATCACCTGCAGTTTAAACGGAGCTTTGTAGTCTTGTAGCATTGCCAAAGTATCGTCAATGCAGCTATCTGCCACTACCATAACTTCCATCAGGTCGATCGGATAAGTCTGCAAGTGCAAAGCATCCAAAGCCCGCCGCAGCGAAGAACTTCGGTTGTGGCTAGGAATAATTATGCTAACTGTTAGATTTTCCATATTTACATTACAACAATTAACTTCATGTGCATTTCATCTATCTTCATTTGCCGTTAAAAATAATCTAAAAATCCCTATTCATTGCTCCCCTTAATTTTTTGTAACAACTTCCGAGAAGCAAAATAAGCCATCGGTCCGCTAATGCAGCCTCGGAATTGAGCCCACAGCAAATCCCTCGGAACCGCATCCGGTTGCTTTCGCAAAGAAGCAATTAATTCAGGAATTTGCTTATACCGCAGCCATCCCCAAGCTAATAGAGGCACACTGAATTCTCTGTTGATTACAAACAGCCGCGTCCAGAAAGCATAGACTCCGATGCCGTAGCCTTGGAGCGTTTTTCGCAATTCTTCCCAAGTGCGCCGATGGCGGTGCCAGCTCAATGCTCTCGGCTCGTAGACAATGCAGTAGCCCGCGCGCAAAATGCGGGCAAAGAGTTCACAGTCTTCGCCACCTACCGTGGGTGTTCCCGCCCCCAAAGCTTCGTCAAACAGGCCAATGTAGTCGATCGAACTTTTCCGCACAGCCATACTGGCCGAAACTCCCACAAGATGCACAATCAGAGGATTGCACTGCGCCCCATCAAAAACTCGGCGCTCAAATCCCCGCCCGTGCGGGCTGTACCACTCAAACCATTCTTGCGCTTCGGTTTCCAGTTCCAAGGGCATCACCAGCCCCGTGACGCACATAACTCGCGGATCGCTAAAATTCCACAAGAGCGATCGCAGCCAGTTCGGATCGGGAGCCGCATCGTCATCTGTAAAGGCTACGAATTCATGTTTAGCTTCGCGTAAAGCTCGGTTACGGGCAGCGCTGGAGCCTGGTACGTCTTCGCGCACATAGCGGACTTGCGGGTAATTTTTGAGCAGTTCCTTGGTAGCGTCCGTGCTGGGACAATTGTCAATTACTAAGTATTCCTGACCCTCGTCTGGGAGCTGCATCAGCGCGTCTAGACAGCGCCGCAAATCTTCCGGGCGATCGCGCGTGCAAACCGCTACAGTGGCGATCGGCAATGCCTCCACCGGCCCCCGCTCATCCCATGCGAGGGTATCGTAGAGCCAATTTTTCCAAAGGTTGTCCCCTGCAGCGTTCATCAGTGTTTCCCGCAATTGGGAGCCGTCGGCGCGACCTCCGACGAGCGACAATAGAGCTTGGCCGATCGGTTTTCCGTGCAGTCGAATTAAAACTAAGGCTTTGCTGTAACGCTCCTCAACCGTAATTTCTGGCGGGAGTTTGGAGATTTCCAGCTCAAGAATAGCTGTTGCCATTTTAGATTTTTAATTTTATATTTTAGATTGCGAAAAAATCCTAGATACTCCGTATATTACCGGATGTATTTTAGCAGAAATTGTTTTAGGGGATAGCAACTTCTCAATGCCCTACTTGCCGATTGCCGATCGCGAATCAAAGATAAAGCCTCATTGTTTTTATTGCTTTTATTTATTTTTACTTTCAATGACCCGCTGATGTCAAGTTTTTTCCCAACACAAATTTTACCACCGTCAACGATCCCTCGTCGAGGCTTGTGTCAATTGCAGGTGCTATTGGCAGCAGAACGCCACCAATCCTCGCCATTAATGTCACCTGTAAAGACCCCATTTTTTTTACAAAACCCGGTTTGTGCGATCGCTCCTCATTTCAGCTTTAATTGCGATCGGGTACTATTCAAGGGCAACATAGCAAACAATTAAACACTCCCGCCCTTCAAACTTTCGCGGTTAAACCCACATTCCGCAGATGTGTGTGGAATTTTTTATCAGTTGTGAAAAGTTGGAGTCAAAAAGTTTTTCCCTTTAAC